>JAFQGF010000037.1 GCA_017415555.1 Akkermansia sp. | reverse complement strand
GGCGTTGCTCCGCAAGGAGCAACGCCGAGACGGGACGCACCACACGGCTTGGGACATGCGGTGCGTCCATTCTGTTATCAGAAGCTGTACTGCACGCCGGCGTTTACATTGTGCTCGCAACTGTCTGAAGCGCCGTCGAAACTGTAGGTTCCCCACAAAACCCAATCATCGCTGAGTTGGTATTCGGCACCCACGCTCACGCTGCCGCCCAAACGACCGGGGTTCTCCTCATCACGAGAACGCTTGCCTTCCAGGGCAACATAGGGATTGTGGCGCATGACATCGTAGTGCAAGGCGGCTTCGCCAAACACCGTGGTGCGAGGCGTTGCCTGGCGAGTCATACCCACACCAACCTGCAAGCGAAGGTTCTGCATGGAGCCGATTTCTGTGCTGCCCAGGCTGTCAGAATCCATGGCAAAATACTCTGCCCCGACAAAGACGTTGCCGGTAGTCTGCTCGTTGAACTGTCGGAAATATGTAGCCCGGGTCTCCAGCAGCAAGCTATCCTGCGTCCACCGATTGGCCACCCCCTCATATTCGGAATCAGTGCTGCCGTATGCAGCAGCCCAGTCAATGGTCACGCTGTCCTTGTTCTTTCGGCACCAAGCTGCAGCTCGGCCATATAAAGCCAGATGCGCCGTTTCCTGGTCCACTTTCCCGCTATTGAAGGGATTCACCTTGCCCCAATCGTACCCGAAGGCCACACCAACCGTGCTGTTCTTGTTCAGCTCCCGCTCCGCACCGACGGCACCGCCATATACAGAATAATCGGCGCCATTACCGCCAATGCGGGAATCGTGCGCATACACCGAGCTCCATACCATGGTGCGATGGTCGCGCCCCTCCAACTCTGTGCAATTGCCCCCGCTACGCAGCCCCTTCAAGGTTCCCATAAATGCCCGGGTGGCTTTGAATGCTCCCCAGTTTGCCGAGATGGCCACCTGCTGCGGCACCACCATCCCTGCACATACACTCAGAATACCCTCCGTGTACAAACGGGAACCATCCCACTCCAACCCGGCCGGCAGCTCCGGCAGACCGGACAGCGAGAACTCGCCATTTTCTCCGCCAAAGCCCACGCCTTCATCTATCAGGAAGAGCGTAAAACTCGCCCCGGCAAGCTGCGACTTGTCGAAACCGCTCGCCAAATCCAGCAGGAGGCTCGTGTTGCTCAGGCGAATAACATTGCCCGTTGTATAATGGGGAGATGTTGTCGCGTAGTAGGAATCATACACCACCTTTACCTGCGAGTAATCATCCGGAGAATTGACACGGAAGGCCACGGAGGCATCCTGCAACTCGATGCTGTCCCAGATCATCGTGGTGGTACTCCCATCCATATTGCCGACATAGACAGTGGGTGCGCTGTTGCCACGCCCGCGGGCAGCCCCCTTAATGACAACATCATCCCATAGACCGGAGCCGCAGATGGTGCCGGAAATAGAGGAGTTCTTTACACCGTACAGGTTGGTATCTTCGCCCTCCAACGCTAAAACGGAGCCGGCTTCAATATTCAGCTTGTCAATGTAAAACATACCATGAAGCATGGTATCGGAATCCGACTCATCGTACCACCCCTCTCCGCGAAATGCTGTCGTCCCGGCTTTGATGCCCAGGCGACTGTTATCTGATACCGTAACCTCGCTGAAGTTGCTTATGTTCGCTGCAATACTTCCGACAAAGCCGGTCTCTCCGTTGCCAAAGTGAAGAGAATCCTTTCCGGCCACCCGCTCCTCCACATCGCCGGATATATAGCCAGAAAAATCGAGTTTATCGCCGATAAAGGTGATACTGCTATCCCCCCCTATAGCCCCGTCACATGCATCAAAGCCCGGTCGCCGGGCATAATCCGCCGGATACTTCTCCTCATTGTACCAAGATGTATAAGTTCCCTGCGCATATACGGCGACATGATGAACCGCTACCGCATTCTTGCTGGCATCAAACAAAATAGAGGCATTTCCTTTCACGTACGCGCCCCAGCCGCCTGCCGTAATATCCATGCGGTTGATATATCCCCCGGTGATATTAATGGATGTATTGCCCTGAACGGCCCCATGCTTTGTTGGATCACCATCCTCATGGGTCATGTAACCACCACCCACGATCTGACCACGATAGTTCGTCTCCTTGTTGACCTCACCACCGGACACATTGATGACAACATCCCCCGTCACATAACCGGACACGTCCCCTTGCAAATTATTACCGCCGGAGCCCTGAATACCCCATTTAACGACGCCGCCAAGCATGTTAATCGTAACATTTCCGTCAGTTCCGCCCACTCGTCCGGCTCCGTAAAGTGAGCCATCCACATACCCCGCTTCCATTGTAATCGATGCATCGCCACGCACATAAATAGCCCCGGCATCTCCCCCGTCAGGAGTTTTTTTGACACCGGCATAAATGGAATCTGTTTCTGTATCATCTCCTGTAATATGAACATTTAAAGAATCTACAGCATCAGTTATCACCCCCATTTCATCAGGGTAGTACCCCTGTATTGTGATTTCCTCCGCCACGACTGTGGCGCAGCTGCACACGGCAAGTAAGAATAATGTTTTTTTCATGATTCAGAGAAAGTATAAGTAGACGATTTACCCTAACGAGATGTAAAGAGTCTATCTCATTACAAATGAGATACCATTCTTACCCAATAAAAATCAATGCCTTATAAAAATCATCAAGGGAAAATTCGAGCTTTTTTCTGCAACACGCAGGGATGGGTAAGACAGAATATATCAATTTATTACACTCTTTTTTCTGTACATCTCATTTGTAATGAGTTGCTCTCGACAAAAATCGAAAAATTGCCGAATGGAGGGACTGCACACGGTGTGGAGGTACGATTTACGAATTTAAAGCGAGATTCGTGCTTACGCACGAGCGAGATTGCGCTGCACAGCAGCGCAGTGATAAAATTCGCACTTCGAGTTTGGGGCGCAGTTATGGCGAGAAGGTTGGGGATTGCCAACAAGGGAAAGTTGTGCTATAATACGCTGACACGGACATGAACAAAACGCATGAACGCCAGTACCGGGCACTTGAGCTGCCGGAGATAATCTCCGGGCTGCTGGCTATGTTCATTGTGCTGTGGGAAGCATGTTTTGCCGGGCTGGCAACGGGGCCATCGGAGCTGAAAATGTTTGTGGAAGGCTTGCACCTGCTACTGTGTGGCGTGGTATGGCTCAACACGCTGGCCGTGCTTTTACATTTTACCACAAAGCTGATACACAGAACCTCGCCGGGCAGATTCCTGAGCTGGCAGCTTGTTGTAGGGTTACTGGCCTCCTTTGTTTTCTATGGAGGCATCTGGCAGGTACTGCCGGGAGTGGCATTCCGCTTCAGCATAGTGCTGAGTTTCATCATCGGCATATTTTCCTTCATCACCCTCGGTGCCGTGCTGAGAGAAAGGCGCGCGCAGCTGAGGCCTCGCAGCAAGAGCCGCTGGAGCCCGGCTGTGGTATTCTTTACCTGGATGATATCCTTTGTGCTCATCAGCACCGTGCTGCTTCTGACGCCCGGGGCCACATACAAGCCTATTACATTTACGGATGCCTTCTTCACCTGTGCCTCGGCCATCTCCATCACGGGGCTGACCTGTGTGGATGTGGCAAGCACCTTTACCCCGCTGGGCAAGATTGTACTGCTCATCGACATCCAGATAGGCGCCATGGGCGTGATGACCTTTACCTATTTTGTGCTGCTGATGGTGGGCAAGCAGCTTGCCGTGCGCGATCGCGTTGCTATCTCTTCCCTGCTGGACCAGCAGGGCGTCAACATCATTCCGGCCCTCATCAAGGCTGTCATCTTCATCACCTTCTCGGTGGAAGCCATCGGAGCCGTCATGCTTTACTTCCTGTGGCAGGATGCTCCCGGTGTGCCACAGAATCACCTCTGGTTCCGCGCCATTTTCCATGCCGTATCGGCCTTCTGCAATGCCGGCATCTCCCTTTTCCCCCAAAATATGGCAGAAGCCTGCGTGGCCCACGACAAAGCCGTACAGGGAACGATGATGCTGCTGACTCTGGCAGGCACACTGGGTTTCAGTGTGTACCTGGAGGCACTGACCCGCCTGCACAACAGATTGAAAGGCAAACGCAACCCGGTACGCTGGAGCACACACTCCTGGCTGGTATTCCGAGTCACGTTCATCGTGATGCTGGCGGGCAGTGTGGGACTGGCTCTGCTGGGTGCTCTGGAGCCCTCTGCCCATACACAGTCTGCGGACTATAATCTCTGGGAAAGCATATGGAACACCATTGGGCGCTCTGCCGGATTCACCATTACCGACATCAGCACCTACGGCCCCGTCTACCAGCTATTCCTCTGCTTGCTGATGTTTGTGGGCGGCAACCCGGCAGGCACAGGCGGCGGTGTGTTTGCCCCGGTTTTTGCCCTGTGTATGCTGGAAGTACTGCGAGTGCTGCGTGGCCAGCAGGATCTGGAGCTGCATGGGCGCCGCATTGCCCGCAACACCGTGGAGCGAGCCATGTCCACAGTGGTACTCTCCACCTTCTGGATAGCGGCAAGCACCATGCTTCTTCTGTTGCTGGAGCCGGGCATAGGGCAGTCTGCCAATGGCACTATCAAGCTGCTTTTCCTGGAAATCAGCGCGTACACCACCACGGGCTATTCCATCTGCAACCCCGGAGAACTGAGTGACCTCTCCAAACTCTTCATCTGCGCCAACATGCTCTTCGGCCGCGTGGGCATGTTCACCTTCATGCTTATCTTCATCAAGCAGAAAGACCCCTCCCCCCTGCGCTACCCGGAAACACGTTTACCCCTCACCTGATTTATCGTTATGAAATTCGTCATCATCGGCCTAGGCCAATTCGGCAAAGCACTGGCTCTCTATCTGAGTGATAGCGGGTTCGAGGTCACAGTACTCGACCAAAAGGAAAGCGTGGTTGAGGAAATCAAAAACCACGTAGCAGATGCCCACATTGGGGATGCCACGGATATCCGCGTGCTGCGCCGCCTGGAGCTGGTGGGCGAGGATACCTATGTCATTGTAGCGGTGGGTGAGTGTTTCGAGCGCAACATTCTCATCACGGCTCAGCTCAAGGAACTGGGTGTCAAAAATCTGTACGCCCGCAGCGTCAATGAACTCCACGGCAAGGTGCTCAAACTCATCGGCATCACAGAGCTTTTCCGCGTGGAAGATGTGGCAGCCAAGCAACTTGCGGCTCGCTTCATCAACGAGGGGCTCATGCGCCTGCGTAAGATTGATGCCACACACTCCCTGGCAGACGTACGACTGCCGGATGAGTGGATTGGCAAAACGCTCCAGGAAGTCAACATGCGCAAACAATACCACGTGAACCTTCTCACTGTTCGCCGTGGCAAAATGAGCGAGAGCAACACCAGTGCAGACGATGTGCTGGCCCAACCGGAGCAACCGGTCATCGATACCCCGGAACCCGGCATGCAGTTCCAGGAGGGTGACGTGCTGGTGGTGTTCGGTAAGGATGATGACCTGACGGGATTTGTCAAGAGATTCGATCTGTGATGCCCTCTATGAATGCACGCGTTACCCTGCCCGAACAGACTTTCGGCGGCTACATTTTCGACCTCGATGGCACGCTGGTGGACAGCATGCCCACCCACTACAAGGCCTGGCGCTGGGCCCTGCAGAAAAACGGAGCCCCGCACGAGGTGTTTCTCTGGGATGAGTTTCTGAGCCATGGCGGCATGGCAGCCCCGGATATTGTGGCGGATCTGAACCGTACCTATGGCCTGCACATGGAGCCGCATACAGTTGCAGCCCAGAAGCGTGAGCGCTATGACTACCTGCTGGAAACAGAGACTCTGCCGGTCATCCCCGAGACCATCGGCCTGGTGCACAGACTGCGGGCTGAAGGCATCCCCTACTCCATCGGTACAGGAAGCGTGATGGCCGGAGCCAGTGCTACGCTGCGCGCGGCAGGCATTGCGGATTTATTCTCCGTCATCGTTACGCCGGATGATGTTCCCCCCGGGCGGGGCAAACCGCAGCCGGATATCTTTCTGCTGGCAGCAGAACGCATGGGCGTAGCCCCGGCGGAGTGTGTCGTGTTCGAGGACGCAGAACCGGGCATACGCGCAGCACAGGCTGCAGGCATGGCCTACGTGCGCGTATACTGAGCGGCCGGGCTCCGCCTGTTTTCCGGGGAATAGCAAAGCCTCTGCCCGGCTACGCACTACTTCGGCTCGCGGGCTTTTGAAAGGCGCCCTCCGGGAGTCTCTTTATTTTTCCTCTTCCCAGAGATAGGATTGGCGGGAGTCTCTCAGCTGCCCATCCACATACAAATCGATGCTCCAGGAGAGCACGTCACCACACCTGCGGCGTTCCTCTCCGGCAAAAAAGAACTTTGTCAGCTGTGCGGAGGGCTCCTCGCGCGGCTCCTTCAACTCCACCGTGCGAGTAAGCTCGCGGGAGGCAGTAAGAGCCTGGGTATAGCGCATCACCAGGCGCACCGGTTTATCCGGCTCTGCATCATACCAGCGCACATAGTAGTAGTCCCCCACGCGATTGGCCTTCTCCTTATTGGTACGGGCGCCGTAGAGCAGATAATTGGCATTGGCCCGCAGCGGCGCCTGCTGCCAGGAAGTCGGAGGAATAGACGTAGTTTTGAGCGGCAAATCAACGACCTCGGCAATATAGGATTTCTCCACACTCGAACAAGCAGCAAGCATCAGCGCCCCCACAGCAGCCAGAACATTTCGCACAGCATTTCGCATGCCTCTATTCAACACCACATCTCATCTTTTGTCAATGAAAAAGTCCGTTAAGGTCGTACCTTAACGGACTTTTCAGAGGCGGGAGTGGGATTTGAACCCACGAATGTCGGTTTTGCAAACCGATGCCTTAGGCCACTTGGCTATCCCGCCGTTGCGCGGTTGCGGGGAGAGTTTACAATTTTCCCGCCGCAGAGTCAAGTTTATTTTGCAATTTTGTGATATTTTTTGTGGCAGAGGGACAATTTCGACCGAAGTAGAGCCCGGCATGGCTGCATGAGCCACTGCCGGGCTGATAAAAAGTCTGCGTTTTTTACGCAAGCGTGCGCACCTTGCGCTCCCAGCTCCAATCCCAACGGGTAAGAGAAGAGAAGCAGGCAGCCAGCAAATCCACACTGGCCTGGATGTCCACCTTGTGAGCCATCTCAATGCTCTGGTGAACATTACGCACGGGGATGGACACAGCACCAGCCACAGACCCGCCGGCGCAGAACTTCTGCATAGCACCGGCATCCGTACCACCGGCGGCCAGCAGCTCCAGCTGGTAGGGAATTTCCTTCTCCACACAGAGCGCCTGCATGAATTTGACCATGCGATTGTCGGTGATAAGGGTGCCATCATACACCTTGATGGCGGTACCCTTGCCCAGCACCGTGCACTTGTCGTGGCTGCCGGAGCCGGGAGTATCGAAAGCGATGGTAACATCCAGCGCGAAGGAGAAATCCGGCTGGATAGCCTGTGTGGCCACCTGGGCACCGCGAAGTCCCACTTCCTCCTGCACGGAGAATACAGCATAGAGGTCATAGCAGGGCTTCTCACCGGCTTCGATAATAGAGCGGATAGCCTCGATGAGCAGGTAGCAACCACCGCGATTGTCGATACTCTTCACGTTCAGGCAGTCGCCCATCTCCACTAAGTCACCCACACGAGTGATGGAATCGCCGAGGGAGACGTACTTCTCCACCTCCTCTTTGGGCAATCCTACATCCACCACATAATCCGTCACGGCAGGCATCTTGGTGCGCTCCTCGGGACTCATCACATGGATGGGTTTCACCCCCATGCAGCCGGGCAGATCCTTCGTACCATGCACAATCACGCGCTGAGCCGTCAGAGTCTTGGGGTCAAAGCCACCCAGGGGGAGAATGCGGATAAAGCCGTTGTCGTCGATATGGCGCACAATGAAGCCGATTTCGTCCATGTGAGCGGCGCACATAATCTTCTTGTCGCTGCTCTTCCCCTTTATCAGGGCGGTCACGTTGCCGATGTTGTCCACGGTAATGGAGTCCGCCAGGGGCGTCATCTCCTGGATAATGAGGTCACGAATGCCATACTCAAAACCGGATGCACCGGTTGCCTCGCAGAGGTCCTTAAACAGTTTGATATTCATCGCGCACCAAGGGTAACGCAAAACCCCGCACTTTGCAAGCAAAATGTGGGGTTGAAAAGCTCGGATGCGTGATGCTGACAGCATCAGATGTAGGTGCGAATAACGGCCTTGTCGCGCAGGCGCTCCACCCATTCGCGGTAGCGCTTCTCGTTATTCTTACGGCGCACAGATTCATCCACACGCTGCTTAATACCGGGAGCATTCAGAGACGGAGCCGGCGCCAGGCGCTTGCCGGTTACGCGCACAATGGTGAAGCCGGCACGGTCCAGCAGGGGACCCACAATCTTGTTCTGCGGCAGTGAGAACACAATGTTGGCAAACTCTACTGCCAAATCTGCGCGCTTAATGTAAGGCCACTTGCCCCCATCCTCTGCATACATATCGTGGGAGAAATCGCGGGCGGCCTCAGCAAAATCCAGCTCACCCTTCTGGAGGCGGCGCACCACGTCCTCCGCCAGCATGAGCTGCTGCTCCGGTGTAGCGTTGGGATCCGAGGGGTCCTGAGCCGGTATGAAAATCTTATCGTAGCGGATAGAGTCCTTCGTCATGTCGCGGTAATCAGCCTTCGTTGCCTGATATTCCGCCCGGATTTCATCCGGGGTGGGAGGAATCCCGCGTTCATAACGCGAACTGCGCATGGCAGAAACCGACATTTCCTTACGCACGGACTCCCGGAAATCCGCATAGCTCATCCCGCGCATACGCAGATTCTTGAGCAGCTCATCGCGGTCTCCGTTGAACTGGGTCAGCACACGGCGGCTCACCTCCTCATTCACAGCAACTTCGGGTATCATATAACCGCGAGTATCGAACTCGCTGAGCACGAGCTCACGCTCGATAAGCTCCTCGAGCACCTGCTTCTTGGCCTTCAGCAATTCGGCATTGAAACGAGGGCCCTGGCGAGGATAGAGCATGGAGAGCTCGCGCACATACGGAGAAAGCATGAAGCGCACCTCGCTCGCCGTCACAGGACGACCATTCACCGTAGCGGCGACACGATTAACAATACGGGGATTCTTGGCAGGAGCAGCCTGCACCTCACCCACGGCAGGCGGGAGGCAACACGCGGCCAGAAACAAAACGGCAAAACGGCTGAGGAGCTTCATATACCCCACATATAACACCATCGCCCCCATTTTGCAACCTTCATTTTTGTCAACAGTGCACTTTATTCTCGCCTTTCCCACCAAAATGTGTTAAAAGGTAGATTACAGCAAATCCATTTTACACCACATATGGCAATCAAACTGTTTATTCCGGGTCCGACCATCGTGTCGGAAGATATTCTGGCGGAGATGAGCCTTCCGATGATTGGGCACCGCTCCAAGAAGGCCTCCGAAATCCAGAAGCGCATCTCTGACAACATGCAGAAGGTGCTCTTCACGGACAATCGCATCCTGCTCTCCACATCCTCCGGGTCCGGCCTCATGGAAGGCGCCATCCGCTCCTGCACGGCCAAGCGTGCTGCCGTGTTCTCCGTGGGCGCATTCGGCGACAAGTGGTACAAGATGGCTATTGCCAATGGAATCCCCGCTGAAAAGTTCTCCAGCGAGATGGGCGAACCCACCACCCCCGAGATGGTGGATGCCGTCCTCGCCACCGGCAAATACGATGTGGTTACTGTGACCCATAACGAGACTTCCTCCGGCATCCAGAACCCGGTGGAAGAAATTGCAGAGGTCATGAAGAAATATCCGGATGTGGTATGGTGCGTAGACGCAGTTTCCTCCGCAGCCGGCTCAAAGATTGAGACAGACAAGCTGGGGATTGATGTACTCATCACCTCCACCCAGAAGGCCCTCGCCCTGCCCCCCGGTCTGGCCATCTGCGCCATGAGCAAGAAGGCCTACGAGCGCACCGCCGAGGTGGCTAACCGCGGCCTCTACTTCGACCTCCGCACGCTCTGGGATTTCATCGACAAGAAGAACTACCAGTACACCTCCACCCCCTGCCTTTCCCTCATGTATGCACTCGACAAGCAGCTGCAGCACATCGTGGAGGTGGAAGGTATCGAAAACCGCTTCGCCCGCCACGAGCAGTGCGCCGAATTCACCCGCGCCTGGGCAGACGAATACTTCCGCGTGTACCCGAACCGCAAGTATCTTTCCAAGACACTCACCGTCATCGATGCTCATCCCAAGGGATGTTCCGAGCTCATCTCCATCCCCGAGCTCAACAAGGCACTGGCCGAGCGCAACATGCAGCTGGGCAATGGATACGGTGGCCTGAAGGACAAGACTTTCCGCATTGCCCACATGGGCGAGCTCTGCCTGGACGACATGAAGGAGATTACCTCCGCCGTGGTGGACGTGCTGAAGCTCAAATAAGCCCGTGCGGAAACTTACAAACTATCGCAAATACTCTCCCACAAAAGACCGCCGTCGCGATGACGGCGGTCTTTCTCATTGCCCATCAGCGGCGCAGAAATAAAAAACGAAACAGCCCCCGCAATATCCACACCAATAAGGCCAGCACCAGAGAGCCGCCACACAACCACAGCATCAGAAGCAGAGGCATGGCATAAATGAGCACCTCGGCATCGCTCGCGACCTGCCCGGGCGTGTTGAAAGGGATTTCTGCCATAAATCCCAGCGCAACCAACCAGGCAATCAGAGGGAAGAGACGCAACGGGGAAAGCGGAGCATCCCATTTGGCAACACCCTTCCCCGTATAGGGAGGCGTAACCAGAAACATCGGCCCCAGGCATGGCACGATGCCCCACAGCAGAAAACCAGCTACTCGCAGGGTAATCCCCACGCGCTCATACGAGCCGCACAGGCTCCACCCTGTCAGATTGAGCAGCAGCCACAGCCCCAGCACAAGCAGTGTTCCTATACGAATAAACCTGGTCCATTGATTCCCCATACTACGGGTTAGATACGGGAGCCGGCCGCCCCGTTCAGAAAAAACGCCGTACAACCCACTGGGGAGCTGTACGGCGTGAAGATGTTCTCTATCTCTCGTTAATGATGCGTTTGCGTTGGGGCTTCTATCACTCCTCTGAGCCCTTCTGCTCCAGTGCTCCGAACTTGCCATCGCGTATCTGTCCCATGAGGCCATTCACGTGGCGCACCCAGGAACCAGTGCTGGAGCAATATACACGGCCAATCTGGGCTACAGTCACGCGCCCTTTGGCTCGATACTTGGCCAGCAACTGAGCGAGGTCCTGCACGCATGCCTCCTTGGTCTCATATTTGCGCTGGCCTTTGCGCCCCATAATGCCTGCCAGATTATTCCTGCGACGGGCAGAGTAGGACGTTGCATTGGCGGATTCGTGGCGAATAATCGCCTCCATTAACACGGGGTCCACTCCATGTTTCGCGGCCGCATCATTGATGGCGGGGCGAAGAGCCGTTACATTCTCGGCCATCGCACTGCTCGCCAGCATTATGCCGGTCATAAGTATTGTGATGGTAGATCTCATGTGGCGGCCAGTATACACTAACTTTTTATTTTGTCAATACTAAAATTACAAAATTTTTAACTTTTCCTAAATGTTAATTGCTATTTGGGGTAAATATATAAAAACAGCGAATTGATGACAGGCAGCCCAAAAAGCCCCGGAGCAGCGGTCGACAGGCGGTGCTTGTGTCATAATCCAAGGGGCAGAACGAGGTGCGGAAAAGAAGAGACTTTTCAGCCGGGGACGAGTATGATACAATGAGGGGCATGACGGAGGAACTCCATAGTTACATACAAGCAATCAATGCAGAAACGCCGTGGCTTCTGCCGCTGTGTTTCGCCATGTTTGGAGCCTGTGTGGGGTCATTTCTCAATGTTGTCATCTATCGACTGCCGCGGGGGCTGAGCGTGAACGAGCCCAGCCGATCGTTCTGCCCGGATTGTCGGCAGGAGATACCATGGTACCTCAATATACCGATTTTCAGTTGGCTGATGCTGCGAGGGCGCAGTGCCTGCTGCAACAAGAGCATTCCTGTACGCTACTGCCTGGTGGAAGCTGCAACGGCAGCTATGTTTGCAGCCATAGCCTGGTACTTCGGCGCAGATCCCCTGCCCACCCAGATTCTGCTGTGCGTATGGGGGGCCACCATGCTGGCCGTGCTCTGCATAGACCTGGAGCAGATGATTGTACTGCCCGTACTTACAAATACTGCAGCCATAGCAGGCCTGCTGGCTGTTCTTTTTGCGCCCTGGCTGGTAGAGCCGCAGGCACTGAGTGCCTCGGAAGGGCTGATGTGGAGCCTGTGTGGTGCGGCAAGCGGCTATCTTCTGCTCAAGCTCGTGGCTCTGCTGGGCAAGCGTCTCTTCGGGCAGAAAAGCACCACTTATGACCACCCGCAAACCTGGCGCATGTACCAGGACGGGGATGACATTACCCTGAGCATCGGAGAAGACACCTACTCCTGGAGCGAGCTGTTCATGGAAAGCAGCAACTGCGTCCGCCTCCACGGTGCCACCATCTCTGCCTCGGGGGGTGACACTCCCGGCACCATCTCCTTCTCTGCCGAAAACGCGCGGCTGGAAAACGGAAGCCTCATCTCTCTGGAGGAACACGATAACCTGAGCGGCACCTGTACCGGCATGAGTTGCAGCCGGGAAGCCATGGGCAGCGGGGATGCCCTTATCGCCATGGCCATCGGGGCTCTCTGCGGCTGGCAGGGAATCCTCTTCGCTCTGGTGGCGGGCAGTTTCATCGGGCTCGGGCAGGCCATATCCGCGCGCATCGGGCGCGGCGTTCCCATGCCCTTCGGCCCGGCCTTCATAGCCGGAGCCTGTATATACCTCTTTTTCGGCAATACCATAACCCAATACTACCTGAGCTGCTTTGAATACTGATTTGCGGAGTCACCTGTTGCTGCTGTTTCTGCTGCTGAGCTTTATGCCACTGCATGCTCAGCAGAAGGATAACACCCGCCCGCATGACCTAGAGGGCATGTATGCCCGTGCGGCATTTATTCTGGACGACCGCAGCATCAGCAGCGTATATGGCACAACGGCCATGCTGGAAAAATGCGCACAATGGGGGCATCCGCTGGCGATTGAGCTACTGCTGGATGTGTACGAAGGGCGCCGCAAGGGACTCGACCCCCAGCCCAAAAAAGCCGCCGCACTGGCAGCCGGCGTCGCAGAAAACAAGCTGCAGCCCGATACCCGCCACCCGGAGTCCGCGCGAGTGCGCGGGGAATGCATCTTCCGCTATGCCCTCTACTGCGAGAAAGGTTTCGGCTGCCCCAAATCCGAAAAACTGGCACTGCACTGGATGCTCAGTGCCGCCAAGGCCAACGTGGGAAAAGCCCGGGTGGAGCTGGCGCGCTACCTCATGAACCGTAAGAAACCCTGGAGCAATCCAAGAAAGGCTCTGCAACTCCTCCGGCACCAGGCCAAAACAGCCCCCCAAACCCCCAATGTCTTCTTTTACCTGGGGCACATGTACATGACCGGCCTGGGGCTGCCCCGCCCGATGCCCCAACTGGCTCTGGAATGCTACCGTATGGGCGAACGCGTCAAAGACCCCCGTGCCATCAACAACCTGGCAGCCATGCACGAAAAAGGAATAGCCACCTCACGGGATCTCTACACAGCCCTGCACCTCTATAAAAAAGCCGCAGACCTCGGCAACAAAGAAGCCTCGGCCAACATGCAACGCCTCGCCTACATCAAAGCTGAGCTGGAGACATCAACCACGCACACCCAGCGTATCAACAATGCAGCCATGCGGGTCATCGAAGCTCTCCCCATCTCAGACAATGCAAAAAACCGGCTCACCCGCCCTTTCCTGCCTCAGAAATAGGCCGCAACACCAGTTCATCACCGTTCATTCCGTCATTTCATGTTTTCCCCGCACAGCATTCGCCGGTCTGTAGCCTACGCAGCCCACGCTCTGGGGTTCTCCGGTATGGGTATTGCCCCTGCAAACGCCGACCAGGGCACCCGGCTGCAGGACTGGCTGGCCCGCGGGGAGCACGCCGACATGGAATGGATGGAGCGCCACCTGCCTGCTCGCAAAAACCCGGAGTTGGTGCTTCCCGGGGTGCGCAGCGTCATCATGCTCACCTATGAATACCCCCGCACCGATGCCCGCACGGCCGCCGGAGCCGTAGCCCGCTATGCCCAGGGGGAAGATTACCACAAGCTGCTGGCCGGCAAACTGGCAGACCTGGATGAAACGCTGAGCTTCTACGGCGGGCAACAACGGTGCTTTACAGATTCCGGCCCGGTGAGCGAGCGATTCTTTGCAGCACAGGCCGGGTTGGGGTGGATTGGGCGCAACGGCCTGCTGATACGTAAGGAGGGAGGCTCCTGGTGTTTTCTTGCCAGCATTCTCACCACCCTGGAGCTTCCGTACGACAGCCCGGCACCCAACCACTGCGGCAACTGCCACCGCTGCGAGCTGGCGTGCCCCACGGGAGCCCTGCGCAACGGCTGTTGCGATGCCCGCCGCTGCCTTTCCTACTGGACCATCGAAGCAAAGCAGGAAATGCCGGCAGATATTCGCGTGGCACAAAGCAACCACCTCTACGGCTGCGATGCCTGCCAGGAAGCCTGCCCCTGGAATCGCCCCCGTCCCGGTAATCCCCCGCGCAGGATTGACCCGCACCTGCTCATGCCGGCGACCTTCAGCACACTCAGCCCACAGGCAATCGCTGACATGCCACAAGCGGAATTTGAAAAACACTTTGCCGGCACGCCCATACGGCGCATAGGACTTCCGCATCTGCAGGCCAATGCTTCAGGCATTTTACCCGACACTTCAGCCGAATGTTAATCTGTATTACTGACAGGAAAATCTACCAAAAGCACATGAACGAATGTGGCACGAAGCGTGTCTCTATGGTATCATAAGCGCATACAAAATGACTGAACAACTTTTCACCATTCTGGCACAATACGCCCCCTATTACGGCGAACAGACCGGCTACATGCTCGGCCCCGGAATGGGTACCGGCATGTATGGCGGTGCTTCCGTCATCGGCATCGGACTCATTCTGCTGGCAGGGCTTGTGGGCGGCATCGTACAGAGCCGCATGCAGGCCAGCATGCGGCAATACTCTGCCGAGCCCGCTCCGCTCACCGGTGCACAGGTAGCACGCAGAATGCTCGCAGCCCACGGCCTGCACGATGTTCAGGTAACACACACGCCCGGCGCCCTGACTGACCACTACAACCCCGTGAACCGAACCGTCAACCTCAGCGACACCGTGTATGCCGAAGCCACGGTGGCCGCTATGGCAGTGGCAGCTCACGAGTGCGGACACGCCGTACAGCATGCCCGGAACTACGCCTGGCTGACGCTGCGCAGCGAGCTGGTACCTCTGGTGAACATCGGTTCCCGCCTCGGGCAGATTGTGCTCATCCTCGGCCTCATTCTGGTAGCCATGGGCACAGGCACCACCGTAGCCTGGATTGGGCTGGCTCTTTTTGCCACCACGACCGTGTTTGCCCTGGTCACCCTACCCGTGGAATTCGACGCCTCCCGACGCGCACTGGCATGGATGCAATCCTCCGGCCTTGCAAACAGTGCCATGCACGGGCAAGCCGGCACCGCTCTGCGCTGGGCTGCCATGACGTATGTGGCCGCCGCCCTGTCCTCCATAGCCATGCTGGTGTACTACGTGCTCATTCTGCTGAATGCACGCAGTCGCAATGAATAATTTCCCATTTTTACACACACATTCACACTATATACCAATGAAACATTACCTTCTCTTCTCCCTCATCGGTTTACTCGTTCCCGCAGTTCAGGGGCTTCCCCCCAGCGAAGTCACCCCGCACGAATTACTCACCCCGCAAGAACATGCCGCCGTGTATGTTCACCTGGTCAATTCCATCTGCGAAGAGCTTGTCCCCCTGCAGGACAGCGTCAATGATGCCGACTCCGCTGCCGCTGTAGCCGCACGCATCGAAACCCTGCACGGCAAGCTCTATATGGCTCTGACGCACATACGCCACAATCCGGACATGAGCAAGGAGGTGGCCCGCCTCCTCCGGAATGACCCGGAACTTCATGTCCGGCACCAGGAAGCCTTCAGGCGCTTCTTCATCAGCACCCTGCGTTGCAGACAAACCGGACTCATCAAGTCCAGAGAGTTCAACCGCCTTCCCATCGGTACCACCAAAGCGGAAGTAACGCCATGAACCGCAGGCAGCTCCTCGAGTTGGTGCGTCATGCCCTGGGAGGCACAGCCACCCCGGGCGCGGCCGAGCTGGCACTGACGGCTGTGACCCGCGCCATCAAGGATGGACTGAAGGAAGACCGCGAGGTCAAACTGGCACGTTTCGGCACCTTCCGCATGCGCCGCGTGGCTGCCAGGCGCCTGCTACTGCCGGGCAGCGGGCAGGAAATGCACCTGCCCGAGCGGGATGTGCTGCGCTTCATCGCCCCCGGCAAAAGGCATAAATGACACACTACAAGCTTCACAAACAGGGCTTTTAGGTAGAAAATACAGGCATGAAGCATACTCTGCTCATCACTCTGCCTCTTTGTGCCTCGGCTTTGCTGCTGCCCGGGTGCCGGGATTCTGACGCCGAGCGAGCAGAAAGAGCCGCACAGTTCACCACTGCCACAAAACCTGCCCCCAACCCCCAGCGCGAATCCCTGGAGTCCCTCGTCCGAAAGGATCTCCATATCCCCACCGGACTTCCCGGAGCGCCCAAGTACGAGCTTTACAGTGAATACAAAGGGGAGGACATCCGCCAGGTGACCGGCGTTTCCGGCAGAAGCCTGTTACTCTTCTTCACGGCTCCCTGGTGCAGGTACAGCGATTCCATGCGCCGGACGCTTAAGACCCTGGCAGAAGAGGAGATGGGCAACATTCAGGTAGTAGAGGTGAATGCCGATGCCTTCCCCGTACTGGCGGAAGAATTCGCCCTCACCAAAGTACCAACTACCATTCTCTATACGGAGGGCGTGAAACTGCGTACCCTCGAAGGCTCTAAAGGCGTGGATGACATGCGAAGCTTCATCCGGAACGTTCTCACCAACAGCAACAACTGATTTTCCCACACCATAACAGACGACATTATGCGCTTCCTCACAGGATTACAGCCCAGCGGCCAGCTTCACATCGGTAATTACTTCGGTGCCATCAAACCCGCAGTCGAGCTGCAGGAAAAAGGCGAAGCCTTCTACTTCATTGCCAACTACCACGCCATGACGACCATGGAAAGCGCGCAGAAACTGCGCGACAACACCATGAGCCTGGCCGTGGATTTCCTCGCATGCGGTCTCGACCCGCAAAAGGCTGTCCTGTTCTCCCAGTCTGCTGTACCGGAGGTAAACGAGCTTGCCTGGATACTCTCCACAGTGTGTCCCATGGGGCTGCTGGAGCGTTGCCACTCCTACAAGGACAAAGTGGCTAAGGGATTCTCGCCCAGCCACGCACTCTTTGCCTACCCGGCCCTCATGGCGGCGGACATCCTGCTCTACAACAGCGATGCCGTGCCCGTAGGCAAGGATCAGAAACAGCATCTGGAAGTCACACGCGACCTCGCCGCGAAAATCAACGATACCTTCGGGGCAGATATCTTCAAGCTGCCGGAGGCCATCATCAGCGAGGTAACCGCCGTGGTGCCCGGTCTGGATGGTCAGAAAATGAGCAAAAGTTATGGCAACACCCTCCCCATCTTCGGCGAGGAAAAGCCCCTGCGTAAGCTTATCAACAAGAAAATTGTGACCGATGCCACCCCCCTGGAAGCCCCCAAACCCACGGAGGGCTCCATCATTCTGGCCATTTACAAGCTCTTTGCCACCCCGGAACAATACGAGGAAATGGTGGCTGCCCACCAGCGTGGCGGCGTAGGCTACGGCCAGTTCAAGAAAGACGTGTTCGAGGCCTATTGGGAATACTTCCGTGCTGCCCGCGAAAAGCGCGAGTGGATTGTGGCCAACCCGGATTATGTGTCCCGCGTGCTTACCGATGGTGCCACCCGCGCCCGCGAAGAAGCCGCCCGCACCATGACCCGCCTGCGCGAGGCCGTTGGCCTCATCTGGCACTGATTACGCTGCAGAGAAGTCCGGGAGGCTCGCAAAAATAGCCCGGCAAAGGCCTCTCGCCTCAGGCTGTGTTACTTTCTACTCGCCGCATCCAGCATACGGGCGGCGGGGATATGCCCGGCCTCCGCTGCTTTCTTCCACCACTGCATTGCAGCCTCTCGATTCTGGGGGAGTCCCTGGTAGCCATGGAAGAGCATCATGCCATAACGGAACTGCGCCCAGGGCTCTCCGGCCTCTGCGGCGCGCTCAATGCGCTCCCTGAAATTGCGAAGCTCGCGCTCCTGCACCTCCGGTGGCAAATCTGATTCCCCGGGCAATTTATTGCTTGCCCGGGGGCCATCTGCCAAGGTATGAGGAGCCTCGCGGCCGACATAGCCGATAAACCACGGCACCATCACCGCCAGACAGATGGAATAAAACACCACAAAATTCAGTAAACCTGCATCTCCGCGTGTCCGCATGGCAAACAACCGCGGCACACGCGTACCACCATTCCGAACGCCCCGCCGGTGCACGCGTTGCTCCCGCCGCTCATACGCATGGCGCACCGATACCCTGCCCCCACGCCTTGCGGCCATAGCAGCCAGCTCCGGCGCATGGCTCAGGCGCGTCTGCCGCTCCAGCCATGCATCATAATCCGCCCTTCGCGCCGGCTCTCCCAGTGTACGGTATGCCTCAGCAATCAGCTTAAAACGCTCTTCGGCAATGGGATTTCCCTCGTTCACATCCGGATGATATCGCCTGGCCTGGCGGCGGTAGGCAGTCTTAATTTCTGCCGCCGTTGCCTTCTCTGCCACATCCAGAAGCTGGTAATAATCCGTACGCATATTTCCTGCTGCCACAGTTTAACACATTACCCCCTGCCGTAAAAGGAGAAAATGCAGAATAAGCTTTACAACTTTGTTACAACTGCTATACTGGCTGATGAAAGAACCACAGCCATGCATGTACCTCGCAGCGACAGAAGTCTGGATTTCATAGCCCGCGGTTGTACCCTCGGCACCATTCTGCTCTACATCCCGGTACTTCTCCTCATTGTCCTTATCGGCATGAGCATAGTCCATCCCCCCGTAGCCGGCAGTGTAGCGATGTGGGTTATCTATCTGGCACATACACTGGGATTCATGCCCGGCACGCTCATCCTGATTACGGCAGTGGTACCCGTGCTGCACGCCCTTCTGCAACACAGCAACCGCCGCCACGGCATAGGCGGTGGACGCTGGATTCTCTATAGCGGTGTTTACCTCTCCCCGGTGGCCTTCGCCTGCCTGTATTACTGGGGGCTGAGCATGCTCATCGCCTCCCCGAACGGAGCCATCGGTCTCTTCCCCTGCACCCCGCCCCTGTTCTGAACCTCTCCGACAAACTGACTTTAGCGGGGGACTGTGTGAGCGCAAGCCGGGAGCCCGCAGGGCGGGCACAAAAACGGCCTTGCCTGTCGACTCGCAACACCTCTGCCAACTCCCTTTTACCAAGCGGGCATGCCTGCTTTCGCAGGCATGCCCGGTAAGAGAATGGAGCCGTTAGTTCCCCTTATCAGAAGCTATACACGGCGCCCACGTTCACACGGTGCTCATTGCTGTTGTCAGCTCCCTCGTAGCTGTAGCTGCCGCGCAGTGTCCAGTCCGGCGTGAGCTGATACTGGGCCCCGGCCGTCACGCTGCCACCCAGGCGCCCGGGGTTGGCACCCGTGCCGTACTCAAAGTCGTCCAGTGTCACATCCGGGTTGTGGCGCATGGTGTCGTTGAACAGCATCGCCTCGCCAAAGAGCGTGGTCTTCTCCGTCAGCTTGTGGGAAATACCGCCACCCACCATCAGGCGCAGGTTCTGCAGGCTGTCCGCCTCCACGCGCTCTGTGCTGTCGTCGTTCTGGGCATAGTACTGCGCCCCCACGAAGGCAGAGAGAGCCGTGCGTTCCGTCAGCGCGTAGGTGTAGGTAGCGCGGGCATCCAGCTGAATGTTCTCCTGAGTCCAATCACTGCCCAGCGCCATGTGCTCGGAGGTGGTGCTGCCCACAGCGGCGCTCCAATCGAGGGCTACACTGCTCTTCTGTCCCAGCTTCCACTCTGCGGCGCGGCCATAGAGGGCGGCATGCCAGCTCTCCTGGTCCACACGGGAGGTGGTGAAGGGAGAGGCCTTGCCCCAGTCGTAACCGAAGGCGGCACCGATGCTGCTGCCGCAGGCAAACTGACGCTCCACACCAATGGCACCGCCAACAATGCTGTACTCGGCACCGGCGAAGACGCCGGAGCTGCTGTTGCGGGAGAAACTGCTGTACACAGAGCCCCAGGCCAGCGTGCGGCCCTCCACCTCCGTGGTCATGATGCTGCCCTTGCCGTCAGCCGTGGGTTTCTCGATGTTTTTCACCACAACGGCGTTGGAGCGAGGAGCCCACAACAGGCTGGTGAAGGCCTGGCTGCTCTTGTACACACCCCAGTTGGCTGCCTGCACAGCATCCGCCAGCGGGTCGTGTCCCAGGTACACCTCCTCCAACAGGGTGATGATAGTATTGGTGCCGTCGCTGGACACCTCTGCGGCGGTACCGGTGAAAGTCACATTGGCCATATTTTCCTCGCTCAGAATGCTCGTGTCATTGAACAGGATAAACTTAGTGCCAGCCATCATGTTTTCTGTGCCGTTGAGGTGGATGGTAATTCCACCGGCACTGTACCCGGTATCGGTGGTGGTACGCGTCAGCACATCCGCATCTTTACCCAAGGTAATCACCGGGGTGGACATGTTGGCCTTGGTGAGATTCAGCGTCAGGGTAGTCCCTGTGTGCAGGGTCATATTCCCGTTCACATTGAAGCGGCCGGAGTTCGTGATGTTGGTGTCAGCATACACCTCCAGGCGATTAAAGGAAATGGAGGAGCCTTCGCCGATGTTGAAGTTGACGGATTTGTTGGTGCAGCCTTCTTCTCTATCCAGGAAACTACCGATATATGTCAGAGAGTTCCGGAAGTCGGCTATACCGCCATTAGAGATGCTGATGTTAGTGACGCAATTGTTCACAGGAGAATTTTTTTCACCGCGAGGTTTGGGTTTCGGAGAATTTGCGGTATTCGTTCCGGAATCTCCGAGATATACGATTACTTTACTATGTCCGTTGTGAACCCACTCTCCTCCGGTCGAATCTTTATCATACCACCCGGAAGAGCGGAACCATCCATCAACGCCATTCTCTCTTTTTACCCATATACCGGAATCCGCCACAAAGTTTTGGCCTGTGCTTACCGTTTCCTCAGCAATCGTTAACTTTGATCCGTTTCCTTCCACGGATATGTTGACTGTGGTATTGTCGCTGAAGTTTGTTATAAACTGGGATGCCGCGCTATAAAACTTACCTCCATCAGCCACATTAAGCGTTGCAGTCGAGTTCGAATTGATGCCCAACATGGCTCTATAGTTTATCTTACTACTCGCGTTAGGATCGACCGCACATACGCGTAATTCTGATCTATTCAGGACACTCACACTACCATCGTAGAGCAAGAAATTGTTGTATCCACCTATGAAATTTGACTCCTTATTTACAGTTAGAGTACCCTCTGTATCAGAGCTACCTATCTGCAGTGTTACGCCCTTAGACATATCATAAGATGCTCCATTGGTGACTTCTAAAACAGCTTTGGCTGTAGTTCCTACATACAAAGACTCGCTTGATATTTCTGTGGTAGCATTTTTTACTACAGTTCCCGTAATCGTTTCCGCAAAAGAATAGCTAACAGAGAAAGCTGCCATCAGAGCCACCAACAACGTTTTAGGTAATCTTGTTTTCATAATGTAAAAATCGTAGTGTGATTGAGTGCAGCAAGCTTACCTGCTGCGAGAATATGTTATCTCATTTTGAATGAGATAATCTTTCTAACACTCGTTATCAACGAGTTAAGCAATCAACAACATTCAAAAAAACGCCGCCTCCAAAAACGACATCCAGTGGAACAAGATTGAAAAATGAAGCCTTTTACAAAAAAAGGCTGTACATCTCATTCAAAATGAGAAACTCTCACAAAGCTGCATCTAGCAAGCTGCTAATAAATGCATTAGAAAAGCGGCATCAGCGAGAGGCCTGGGCCACAAAAGACGCAAAAGAATGGGACGGGACCCAGCCGAGCGTACGGAGGGGGGTAGAATCGAGCGGCATAGAGGTAGCACAACGGCGCCCGGGAGCAGAAGATGTTCCCGCCGTGGGAATTCCAGATATCTGCTCCAGCAGAGAATAGGCTTCTTTCTTTGTAAAACTTTCGCCACAAACAGCATATACCCCCGAAACACGAGCATGAGCCAGGATGCGTAGTGCGGCGGAGGCATCCTCCACATGCACATAGTTGAGCACACGTGAGGGGGAACCGTGCAGGCAAGGAGCACCGATGAGGTGGCGGCGCAGCAATTCACAGCGAGCCGGGCCATACAGAGGAGCCAGCCTCGCCACACAGCCCCCGGCAGAGAGAATGAGCTGCTCTGCAGCAGCCAGCACAGACGAGCGCTCCGAGAGGCCGGCATACAGGGAGGATGAGGAACAGAACACGCAGAGGGAAGCCAGCCCGGCGGCAGAGAGGGTCTGAGCCGTCCGGCGGTAGCAGTTATCATAGTCCGGCACGGTGCCACCATGAGTTGCCAGACAACAGAATATGGCAGAGGGAATCCCCGTCACCCCCAAGGCATCGGCAATTGAATCCGGGTGTGAAGCATCGGCGCACATGTCCGCCCCGGCAGCAGCGGACACATCGATAGTAAAGACCCGAGCCCCGGCGGCCTGACATTGAGCGGCAAGAGAACGCCCCAGATACCCCAGCCCCAGAATCCACACCACCTGCCCGGTGCAACTCATGAACGGTGATTAAAAATCAATTCTGCCAGCTCCAGGTCACCGGGGAGAGTGATTTTCAGATTTGCGCCGCCGGACACCAGGCGGGTGGGGACACCAAGGGTCTCCACCGCGCTCACTTCATCCGTCACGACCAACCCCTGCTCCTCCACGCAGGCGTAGGCGCGGCGCAGGAGTTCAATATCAAAAATCTGCGGAGTTTCCATGCCCCAGAGGCAGTCGCGGCTCACCTTCTCCGGCAGGCTCAGGCCGGCAGCATCTGCCCGCTTCAGGGTGTCCACCACAGGGTGAGCGCAGGCAGCCGCGCCGGTCTGGGCAGCAGCAGCCAGGCATGCCTGAATTCCCTGCGGGGTAATGAGCGGGCGCGCCCCATCGTGCACGGCAACCCAGCGCGTACCGGCCGGCAGGGCAGCCAGCCCGGCCGCGACGGAATCCTGACGCTCTGCACCGCCATCTACCCGCAGCACCGGCACCGGATACGTGGCGGCAGCCAGCCCCACGGCCTCCCAGCGCTCCGGCGGACACACCACAACAACGGCAGAACACCCGGCGTCCACAAAGGCCTGAACACTGCGGCAAAGAACCGGCTGCCCGGCAAGAGGAGCGGCCAATTTGTCAAACCCGGCACGGCGTGAGCTACCGGCGGCAACAATGACGGCACAGAACATAAAAATCAGGCAAGACGAGCACCAACAAGTTTTGAAAGCAGTTTACCGGGAGCGGCACCGGCTGTGCGGGCCTGCATTTCCTTCATCACACGGCCCATATCCTTTTTGGTAGTAGCTCCCAGCTCTGCGATAACAGCCTCCAGGATGGGCAGCACCTCCTCCTCGCTCATTTCAGCAGGCAGGAATGCGGCTAGGGCCTTGATTTCCGCCTGCTCTTTCTCGGCCAGCTCCGGGCGACCGGCTTTCTCGTACATAGCGATAGCATCTTCGCGCTGCTTAATCTGCTTGCGCACAACATTCTGAGCCTCGGTCTCGGAGAGCTTCTCCTGTGCATTACCCTTTGCCACCTGTGCATTCTGCAGAGCGGCTTTCAGGCTGCGCAGGGCCCCCAGCGTCACGCTATCCTTGCCAAGCATAGCGGCCTTCATGCCGGCAGTGATGGAATCATAAATCGTACTCATAACGCGGGTATTCTAGCGCGAAGCACTCGTACAGGCAAGCAAAAAAACCGCCATCCGGATGATGCCGGATGGCGGTAAAGGAGCTAAGCTGTGGGAGCTTTAGTTGAACTTGGCAATGAGAGCCTGGCGCTGAGCCTCAAGCTCGGCGGGCAGCTTGTCACCAACCATGTTGAACAGCTCGGTCTGAGACTCAAGCTCGGCCTTCCACTCGGAAGCAGAGATGGTCATGTTGGTCTCAAATGCAGCCTTGTCGTAGCCCTTGAGACCCTCGGTGTCGAGTTCCTCGAAGGCGGGGGAAGTACCCAGAACGGTCTCCACACCTTCAACCTCGCCACGGCAGCGGCGGAGCACCCAATCCAGAACGCGCATGTTGTCGCCGAAGCCGGGCCATACGAAGTTGCCCTCGGCATCCTTGCGGAACCAGTTCACGTTGAAGATCTTGGGAAGCTTGCAAGCGCAGGTCTTGGTGCCCATATCGAGCCAGTGCTGCCAGTAGTCACCCACATTGTAGCCGATGAAGGGCTTCATGGCCATCGGGTCGCGACGCACCTGACCAATCTGGCCGAAGGCAGCAGCGGTCATCTCGGAGCCCATGGTGGCACCCACGTATACGCCGTGGTTCCAATCCTTGGACTGGAATACGAGCGGCATGGTGGTGGCGCGGCGGCCGCCGAAGAGGAATGCGCTGATGGACACACCCTCGGGGTTGTAGTACTCGGGGTCGAGCGTGGGGCACTGAGAAGCGGGAGCGGTGAAGCGGCTGTTGGGGTGAGCGCACTTGCGGCCGCAATCGGGGGTCCAGTCGTTACCCTGCCAGTCGATAGCGTGTGCGGGCGGCTCGCCGTCCATACCTTCCCACCATACGTCACCGTCGTCGGTCAGACCTACGTTGGTGAAGATGATGTTCTCCTTGATGGTGTCCATGGCGATGGGGTTGGACTTGTAGGAGGTGCCGGGAGCCACGCCGAAGTAGCCGTTCTCGGGGTTAATGGCGTGGAAGGTACCGTCCTCGTGGGGCCAGATCCAGGCGATATCGTCGCCGATGATGCTGGTCTTCCACCCCTTCTCAGCCAGAGCGGGCGGGGGCACAACCATGGCCAGGTTGGTCTTACCACAGGCGGAGGGGAATGCGCCGGTCACATAGGACTTGCGGCCCTGGGGATCGGTGATGCCGAGGATGAGCATATGCTCAGCCATCCAGCCATTCTTGCGGGCGATGCCGGTAGCGATACGCAGAGCCAGGCACTTCTTGCCGAGCAGAGCGTTACCACCGTAACCGGAACCGTAGGAGATAATCTCGCCGGTCTCGGGGAAGTGGCAGATGTACTTCTCCTCGTTGTTGCAGGGCCAGGTCACGTCCTCCTGACCGGGCTCAAGGGGAGCACCCACAGTGTGCAGGCAGGGCACGAAGTCGCCGTAGCCGTCACGCTTGGGATTGCCACCGCCGTTCACCTCGTCCTCCAGGCGCTTGAGCACCTTCTCGCCCATGATGGTCATGATGCGCATGTTGGTCACCACATAAGCGGAGTCGGTAATCTCGATACCGATCTTGGCCAGGGGGGAATCCAGCGGGCCCATGCAGAAGGGGATGACGTACATGGTACGGCCCTTCATGGAACCATCGAGGTAGGGGTTGAGGATGGCGCGCATCTCAGCCGGGGACTTCCAGTTGTTGGTGGGACCGGCGTCCTCCTGCTTCTCGGAGCAGATGAACGTACGCTCCTCAACGCGAGCCACGTCAGAAGGAGTAGAACGAGCCAGGAAGCAGCCGGGGCGCTTCTCGGGGTTCAGGCGAATGTAGGTGCCTTTCTCAACCAGCATGTCGCACAGCTGGGTGTTCTCTTCCTCGGAACCGTCGCACCAGTAGACGGAATCGGGTTTGCAGAGCTGGCGGATCTGCTCCACCCACTCGGCAGCCTTCTTGTGAGTTGTACCAGTAATTTTCATGGTGCCCATAAAATATCATGTTACGAGCAAACTTGCAACACGAAAATTGCGCTTTTTCCGCCATGCGGCAAAAAAAGTCCGGCCTCCCGACACACACCTGCCCACTTTGGCGCAAAAAAAGACAGGGCAAGCTCCGGGAAATTCCCACTTTTGGGGGAGAGTGCGACTTTTGGCGTCCAAAGTTGCTTGACAAAGTTAAGCATTTAGGGCAGAATAGTAGCCGTAATGGGCAGCAATTTTTCAGACAGCACACGCAGACGTATTGTCGGACTCGCAACTACGCTTTTCGCAGCGGGTTCCGTCTGCACCGCAGAAGCACAGAATATCGTTCCCCTCCCCTCAGAGATTTTCGGAGAAGGCGCGCCGGGCAGCAACCCCGTTATTGACCTTGCAGACCGCATGATTTCCGTCTCCGGGCAACCTCTGGCCGCAGAGCTTCCGGAAACCATGACCATTGAGAATGTGGGCGGTGAGGTTTTATACGACAATGAAAAACACACCCTGACCTACCGTGGCAAGGGCTCGCCCGTCAAGTTGCTGACAGATGCCGGTCTGGACGTGAATGCCAGAGAAATCTGCGTGAATCTGAAAGAAAAGAAAGCTGTTCTGACGGGGCCGCTGACAGTCTACCAGGGAGAAAGTCTTACCCGCGCCGGGAAAGGCGAGTATGACTGGAGCCGGGAGAAACTGGATGTTTACGACGTCCGCTCCAAGGTGACGGGGATTCTAGTGAAAGGCACCCGTGTGGAGTACGCCAAAGACGAGGAAGGCAAGAACTTTCTGAAGATTCATGATGCCTATGTGGCAGCCGATGACTCCAAAGTACCCGACACCTGGGTGGGCGCAGGCGAGCTTACCGTGTACCCGGGGGATTACGGTCGCGTGACCCGCCTGAGTCTGGCGAGCGGAGAGTACGACATACCGATACCTGTTCTGGGTTGGTTCTCCTTCTCGCACTCCCTCAACCCGCGCGAGGGATACATGCCGAACCTGGGTACAAAGTCCAGCTGGGGTGCCTACCTGTGCAACTCCTATGGCATTCTGCTGGGCAACAGACGTGTTGAAAACAACATGCCTGTGACAGATTACCTGCTCACCACACGCCTGGACTACAGAACAAGACGCGGCCTGGCCGGCGGACTCGACTTCGAAAGCGAGGCCATGCGCAAGCGCTACCCGCAGGCCAAGGGACTGGAGCTGTACTACATTCAGGACAGCGACCCCATGATTAACCCCACCAAAACGAAGCGCCTGCACACCGACCATGAGCGCTACCGCGTGGCCTTCAGTGCCCTCTGGGATTTACCCCGGCCGGAAGGTGACACCAGAGCAGAGTGGACCGTGGGTACCAACATCAACATCCTGAGCGACCGCTACGTCCTGCGCGACTTCTTTGAGGAGCTGAGCCAGGTAAACAATGAACCGGACAACACCATCCGCCTTGTTCGGCGCGACAAAAATAGCCAGACCATGCTTATGACGCGTCTGGCCCCGAATGATTACTATATTACCGACCAGCGCGCCGAGTTGTCCTACTACCGTGTGCGCTCTGCCATCGGCGGCACAGGCATTACCTACGAAACCCGCAACAGCGCCGGTATCATGAAGCAGGAAGTGCCCTTCGAGGAGCGCTTCAGCTACAAAGCCGCCCTGGACGACATAAAGGATGACCGCGAGCGAGAGTACTATGCCCGCCTGCTCAACACGCAACCCTATTTCCGAATCAACAGCACACACGAATTTGCACGCCACTTCAATGTGCTGAAATTCCTCAACATCACCCCGAAAGCCGGCGCCGGCTACACCGGCTACTACGGCGTGGAGGGCGTAGGGGCGGATAATCGTTTCCTCGGCTACGTCGGCTTGGATGCCAACATCAAGATTCATCGTCACTTCGACAGCTTCCGTGTGCCCTACCTGGGCTACAAAGGGCTCACTCATATCATGATGCCCTACACCACCCTGTCCCACTGCAACATCTCCTCCGCTAATCCGGGCGTACCCAAGCTTGATGCCTGGGATAAAAACTTCGGCACCACATCCAGTAACCCCATGGAGCTGGATCTCATGGGCTTTACCGGGCTGGACAGCTGGGGCACCTGGAGCCTCTGGCGCTTTGGTCTGAACAACCGTTTCATCACCGAAGTGGACATGGAGAAACACTCCCTGCTCAACTGGAACGTCTTTATCGACTACAATGCGGAAAATCCGCACGCCCCCAATAAGTTCTCCAATCTGTATTCCATGCTGACCTTCCGCCCGTCTGAGCGCGTGCGCTTCTACCTGGAAAGCCAGACCCCCACCATCAGCGGCGGAGACGACTTTACGGAGTACCGTGCAGGTGTAGGTTTCCAGCCCTGTGCCTCATTGGAGACCAGCTTCTGGTACCGCAGCATTAAGGACCACCCCATCCAGAGCGACAGCGAGCAGCTTTCCCTGCGTGCCACACTGCGCATCAACGAGAAATATACGGTAAACGGCCGCTGGGACTTCGACATCGAGCGCAGCCGCATCCCGATTCAGCAGTACTCCGTGTTCCGCAAAACCGGCTCCTGGTTCACGGGTGCCAGCCTGTTCCTGCGCGACAACGGCGGTAAGAAGGAAACCGGCTTCGGCATCTCCTTCACACTGGCAGAAACCGGCACTGCACTCCCCATCAGCATTCTCTGACACCGGGAGCAGCATTCCTCCTGTTTTACCTGCGGCAGGTCGGCAACGACCTGCCGTTTTTGCTGCACAATACCCGCCAGAGCACGTGAGGACAAAACTCACAAAGGTTCGAGTTACGAATTCCGAGGGTCGAATTTAAAATTCCGCGAGCCGCAGGCGACCAAAATCAGGAGCCCGGAGGGCGGCATAAGGTAGCCACGGGTGGAGTGAGCAACGCGAACGGAACCCATGGATGATGCGAAAAAACAAGTCGAATCCCACCGGATGGTGGGGTGGCATCCTGTCACGGCGTAGGGCGCACCTGTCACGGCGTAGCTCCGCAAGGAGCGAAGACGGAAGCCCGAAGACGGAAAAGCGATGTAATAAATTGATGCGAGGTCATTTCCGTCTTCGCACTTCGTGCTACGCCGTGACAGGATGCCACCCCTCCCTGCGTCGGGGTTCAAATAAAATATTTCTCCCATCCCAGGGCTTACGCCTTGGGCTACTCTATGCCGCCTCGCCATGCGGCGAGGCTCCTGAATTCCGCTCGCTTACGCTCGCAAACTGTCCGACAAATCCTCATTTGTCGTTTTTTTCTTAAAGCTCCCGTAATTGTTCCAACGCGTATAAAATTCGGCCTTCGGAATTCGTCGTACTTCTTGAATCGGTCTTGTCGGGAAATGGCGTTGATTGTTCGCCCGCTGGTAAAATCTTCGGGATACATGTGCAAAGCAAGCTCAATACACATTTTGGGCTTGTATTTCCCGCAAAAATAGGGCAGTATGCGCCCAGACCATTTTTTCACCATGCACGCAATCCCCAAAGTAGGCCTCATACAGAACACGCCGCTCACAGCAGATTTCTCCAACAACCTGCGACAGATTGTGCAGGGATACCGCGACTGCCTGGACCATGGGGCAGAACTGGTAATAGCCCCGGCCACGGCTCTGTGCGGGCCGGCCCCGCATGACCTGACAAAGCGCAACTCCTTTGCCCGGCAGACGCAGGCTGCTCTCCGCGCTCTCTCCGAAGAGCTGGGTGGGGTTCCGCTGATTCTGGGAGCCTGGGTGCCGCCCTGCCCGGCAGAAGACGAGGAAGACGAATGGGCAAATGGTGCAGACGAATGGCACAGCGGGCAGGAGTTGATTCTGACGCCACACCTGCTGGAGAATGGTGAGGTTTCCGAACTGGAAAACGGCGAGGTATTGGAGTGGAACGAGCTGCGGCTGCTAGTCGATACCGACAACACCACCACCCCACCGGAAGCCGAGCAGGCAGACCTTATCATACACCTGCGCACCATGCCCTGGTATGCAGGCTCACCTGCTGCAGATGCCGAGGCCACCTGCTGGGAGGCGAAAACAAACGGCGTGCCGGTCATCTCGGTACACCAGGCGGGTTGTGCAGATGGCAATATATACCCCGGCGGCTCCCTGCTGTGCCTTCCAGCCGGGCATGTTGCAGCCCGTCTGCCACTCTTCGAGAGTGCCTCAAAATGCATAGCCCCCGGCAAAAAGATGCGCGCCAAAGCACTGCCGGAAGACGCCGAACAACTTTGCACCGCACTGGAGCGCGGCATACGCGACACCGTGCGCTCCAATGGTTACACCAAGGTATGCCTGAGCCTGGATTATGCCACATCTCCGCTGCTGGCTGTCCTGTGTGTGGAAGCCCTGGGCCGCAACAATGTGCTTGCCGTAACAACAAAGGAGAACACCGATACCGCCACACAGCTGGGCATTCGCTGCAAACAACTCGATACCCGCCCCCTTCAGGAACAGGCCTCGACACTTCTCCCCGAGGCTCCGTCTGCACTACAGGCAAGACTTACAGCCGCAGTAGAGTTCACTTATGCGGAGGCAGAGGGATTCATGTACCTGAGCCCGCTGAGCAGACGTGAACTGCTGATGGGTGATTTCTCCCTGTATGGCGAAAGCTGCGGGCTGCTGGCTCCGCTGGGTAACCTGTACGAGATGGATTTACACCAGCTGCGCTGCTATCTGCAGGAGAAATACAGCGGTGTATTCGGAACACTCTGCGAACCGTCCGCCCCTGCAACAGATCGCATTCTGCATGAGCTGGCAGACCTGAACCTGGGAGCCACGGAGTTACTGCACACACGCACCTGCCCCTTCAGCGAAAACGAGGTGCGACAGGTACAACGCAAATTGATAGCCTCTGCACTCAAGCGCACTCAGATACCTATGGTGCTGCACGCAGACAGACCGGAAGAACAGGTGTCTCTGCCCATCAGCCACAGGCTGAACGATTAATCCACCCACACATCCGGCAGCTCTCGACATTCAGCGGGATGTCGAGAGCTGCCTGCATTGTAAATCCCGGCATATTCAGGCTTCCCGTGTTGCGGGAGCCATTGCCAGAAAAAGCAGAGCCCAGCCGGAAAATATCATCTCCACCGCGATAACCGTACCGATAAACCACAGGGAAGACTCCGGCCAGCTCCACACAACAAGCCCACCCAGCAGCAGAGAAACGCCGGCATTGAAAAAGCGCCATACAGAACCAACGGCATGCCGCAGACTGAACGCTACCATCAACCGCAGCACACCGCCGGCCAGCAAGGCCACACCGATAATGAGCGTGAGAATGGACATGGAAGCCAGTGGTTGCACCAGAAGTGTCACACCCAGGACCAGAAAGAGCACCGCCGACAGCAGGCTCCACATGCGCTGCCCGGCACGGGTGAACACATGCACCAGGTGCATGAATCCCAGCACCACAAACACAAAGCCGGCTACCCACACGGCAGAAGCCCCCAGCAGATAAGGGAAGCTGAGCATGATGAAGCCCAGCACCAACTCTGCCACAGCAAGAATGGCAGCCAGCCAGGGATTACCCACCAGACTGCGTACACGTGAGGAATCAGAATTCATTGCGCAGGCTCCTTTCATAGCGTTGTTCCACGGCCTCCCAATTAATGTGCTTCATAAAGGAATCCACATACCCCTTGCGGTCATTGCTCCAGGTAAGGTAATAGGCGTGTTCCCAGACATCGCACACCAGCAGCGGGCAGAATCCCGGCACCAAAGCGTCCTGGTGGCGGTGGATACCGGCCACCTGTAACCCACGGCTCACGGGGTCCACACCCAGCACGGCCCATCCGCTCCCCTGCACAGCCACGGCCACACTAGAAAAGAGGCGCACAAAGGAATTATAGGAGCCGAAGCTGTTCTCCAGGGCTCGCGTCATTTCCTCCCCGGGCATTGATGCGCGCTGCGCACCCAGATTCTCCCAATACAACGTATGCAGAATATGCCCGCCAAGGTTAAATGCCAGACTCTGTGTAGCCGGCATAGCCTGAGCCGGACTCAGAGCGCCCTCGTTAATGAGGCGCAGCGTATCCAGTGCGGCATTGGCACCGGCCACGTAGGCTGCGTGGTGTTTATCGTGGTGCAGATATAGAGTTTCCGCGCAGGCCAGCGGTTCCAGCGCGGCATCTCCGTACGGCAGCGGCGGCAGGATGTAACGCCCCTCTGCAAATACCTGAGTGAGACATGTCGTGTTCATGCTCCGTTCGACACCTCCTCCGGTGTTTTCCTTCAATATATGCTACCGAGCCGCATCACAGTGGGCGTTCCAGGCAGACCACTGTCGTGTTGTCCGCCGCCGGTAACTGCAGGCGCATGCAGGCATCCACAATAAGAGCCGCCAACGAGGCCTCGCCACGCGTATCCAGTAGTTTTTTTACCTCCTCCGGCAACACCGCTGGCAGCAGCAAATCATCCACCCCATCGCTGGCCAGAATAATTCTGTCCCCCGGCAGCAGAGGATAAGGAGTGGGTGGCGCATCCACCATCGCCATAGCTTCCCCGGTCAGCGCAGACCGCAACCGATGCCCCTGGCTCATTGCATCTTCATAGCTCATCACCCCGGACTTCACATACTGCATGTATACATCTCGCAGAGAATGGTCTGCATTCAGGCGTACCAGACGTTGGTGCCGCCAGAGCAACAAGGGCGAATCTCCCACGCTTACCCACCAGAGGACACCCCCGGCCATATAGACAGCCAGCAGCGTCGTTCCGCCAAAAGCCTCACGCCGTGCCAGTTCCTGCCCCACAGCTGCGTTTGCTGCTTCCAGCGCCCGCCGCAGACAATCGACTGTATTGCTATACCCTCGCTCTGCCTCAAACGCCAGCAGAAAAGCCTTCACTGCCGTCTGTGCCGCAAGGGCTCCCTGCTGGTGCCCTCCCATGCCATCGCACACCACAGCCAGCACACCTTCCGGAAAATATTTCACGGTATAAGCGTCTTCCTGGGCCTCTCGCGTGCCCTTCCACTGTGCAATGCAGGCTTTCACTTAATTCAACACCTACCATATCCACAGGCAAAACGCAAGCAAAAAAGCAAGCATCTTACCTCAATTCCGGTTGTTCCGGCCGTATAGAAGGCAGTTTTTCTGGCATACGGACTCTCTTACAACTTGCCAAGCGGGGGGTTACTGTGCTAGAATGCTACAGAAGAGAGCAACAAACACATTCTCCCCATGGCACACGACACAGCATTCCTTGGCGCGGATACCGTACTCGGTCAGTACTGGACCCGGCGCAGGCATTTCGATCACCTCATCAACAAGGACAATTTCCAGAGCACCTTCGGCCGGACGTTCCGCATGATGGTGTACCTGGACAATGCCGTGGCAAATGGCCCCGAAACAGTCCGCCAGAATGTAGAAGCAGACACCCGTGCCACAAACTACCTCATCAGCCATCTGGCAGATATCAAACCGGAGCTCACCATCTTTGTGACCACCTGCGACATGCTTCCCGATGATGCGAACGAGAACACCCCGAGCCTGGAAAGCAGTGAGGATGCTTACGTTCAGAATCGCATCAACCTTTACCGGGAACTCAACCGCCAGTACGGCCGTGTGCTCAACGTGCACCTGCCGGAGATTGCCTCGCTTACCAACCCGGGATTCAGCAAGGTCATCGACACGCTGATGAATCCTCCTGCCAGTGGCAAGCTGGATTTGCCGCCACTGGAACAGCACCAGCTCTACTTCTCTCAGCGTATTCTGGGTGATGTGGAGAAGTGTATTCCGCTGGGCATCCCGGCCATCATACCGGCCATGCCGCCGCTTACGACTACAGAAATAGCAGAGGCCATCGCCCCGCAACTGCTGGACCGCCTGCCCGCCTTCAGTCCCGAGCAACCCATGGGCTCCCGCCGCAGCTCGATTCACTCCTTCCAGTGGCTCGACCCCAAAGATGGTTATCTGGTAACGAAAGAGGACCAGCTGGAGCTGCTCAAGTTCTACTTTGCGCCGAACATCTGATGCGACTTGCGGAGAAATACGGTGCACAGTTTGCCCGATTCTTTGTTGTGGGAGTGGGGGCTACCATTGTGCACTGGGGATGCTATGCCGGGGTGAACCGCCTCCTCGGCCTGACAGAATGTGACCAGGCCGCGCTGAACCTCTCATACGCCTTCGGCTACATTGTCAGCTTTCTGGGTAATTATGCGGCCTCGCTCCGATGGACATTCCGCACCAGCGGTAGCCTGAGCAAAGGGGCGGGTTTTGCCTTCAGCCACGTCATCAATGCCACCCTGCACTTCCTGCTGCTTAACCTCTTCATACGCATTGGCATGGGCAGCTTTCTCGCCAGCGGGATAGTTTGTTATACACCCTGGCTGGCAGAGCATTTCCCCATCCTGACAAGCCCGGACACCCTGCTCCCCCTGCCTGTTTTTGTCATTGCGGTACCAATCAACTTCCTGATGGTACGTTTCTTTTTGACACGCGGAGACGAGAAAAAGGCTTGACTGAAAGCCCATTATCTGCTACGCTCTCGCGCGTTATGGCAAAAGTTCCCGTTATTCAGCTCCGCAAGGGCCACGCCGTGAATTACAACGGCGACATCTGTGTTGTGCGTGAAAGCCAGCTCAAGACCCCGCCCCGCATGGCCTCCTATGTGCAGATGACCATCCGCAGCATCGCCACCAAGAAGGACTACAACCTTCGTCTTACCTCCAACGACTTCCTGGAGGGCGTAATGCTCAGCCGCGAGGAGATGGAGTTCTCCTATGTGGACGGCATGGGCTACCACTTCCTCAACAACGAGACCTTCGAGGACGTGTGCGTTCCCGAGGACATCATTGAGCCCGTGAAGGACTACCTCATCGAGGGCGAGAACTACATGCTTCTCTTCACCGATGAGACCGTGTGCTCCATCGAACTGCCCGCCGCCATCACCATGGAGGTGGCCGAGGCTCCCGAGGGCGTGAAGGGCAACTCCGCCAACAATGTTTACAAGAGCGCTACCATGACCACGGGTCTCGTGGTACAGGTGCCCCTCTTCATCTCCGCCGGTCAGCGCATCTCCGTTAAGACGGAAGATGGTTCCTACCTGGGCCGCGTGAACAACTGATAACGACTCCCCGACCGGAGAAAACCATTTCTTCCCTCTCCCTCAGCGCTGCGTGTGCTGAGGGAGATTTTTTAAGGGCGAATTCCGAAATTCACGTCGTTTTTCGGATTATTCCGTGGGAAGCCCCAGAATCATGCCGGGCATAATCTTGTGACCGGCAAAGAAACTTTCCGCATTCATCTTGCGAGCCCCCGGCGGCTGCATGGTGGCAATGCGTACAGCACCGCCCCGCGGGCCTCCGCAGGACACCAGCATGCCCTCCGGCCCGGCTTCCAGCACCATACCCGGCACCGCATCCACCGGCTTCTTATAATAAGAGAATAAATCCACCGGCGGGAAGAGTTTCAGCTGCTTGTCGCCACCGGATTTAACGGAGGGATACGTGGTAAACGTGCCCGGCCAGGAATGGTAGGCACGGATTTTGCGAGCCACCTGCAGCGCCGGCTCGTGCCAGTCGATAAGCCCGTGCGCTCGCAGCAACTTGGGCGTATAAGTCATCAGTTCCTCATCCTGCTCCTGTGGCTCACTCGTCCCGGTGCGCAACCGGTAGAGAGCATCCGCCAGTGCCTCCGGAGCCAGCTCCGCAAGGTCATCGTGCAGTGTCTCCGCCGTCTCCGTACCACGCAAAGCCAGCGAACGGCTGCAGATAATGGCACCGGCATCCAGCTTCCTGACAACATGCATAATGGTGACCCCCGTCTCATCGTCGCCGGCCTCGATAGCCGCTTGTATGCAAGACGCTCCACGGTGGCGCGGCAGCAGAGAGGCATGGGCATTGATGCAAGCTACCCTCGGCACATCAATCACCTCCTGCGAAAGAATCTGCCCGTAGGCCATCACCACCACCACATCAGGCTCCAGCGCACGCAGTGCCGCCACAGCTTCCGCATCTCGCATGCGCTCCGGCTGCAGCACCGGCACCCCCGCCTCCTGCGCGCACTGCTTAATGCGTGGTGGCGTCAGCGTCTGGTGACGCCCCACCGGGCGATCCGGCTGTGTCACCAGCCCCACCAGTTCCCCCGTGCTTATCAATGCCCGGAATGAGGGTATCGCTATATCCCCCGTTGCCATCATCACAATACGCATAACCCCTTTATGCCACAAATCCTGCCCGTGTCAAGACTTTTCCACCCATTGAGCCTTAATTATCCCGCTCCCTCTTGTCATCAGATACGAAACGTATATCTCATTTGGAATGCTATGTAAAGTCTTTTTTTGATATTTTTTTTATAATTAATAATTTATATTTATGTGATAGGTTTGTATTCATTCTTCACGTGGCACATAAAGCCAACCCAATATATACAAAATCAACGAAGAAGAATGTTATCTCATTCCAAATGAGATATACTGCTGCACAGCGAGCACTTCCAACTTCGGCGGTGACTTGCTTAATGCACGACAAACTCCATATAACAATTATGAAATTACACTTACCTTTTGCCATGCTGGCTGCTATAGCTGTTGCCACGCCCATTATGGAAGCAGCTCCCTACTGGTACGAAATAATACATACAGAAAGCTCCGATTCCAGTGAAAGAAAAGACGTTACACTGAATATTGCTGCTGATGGAGAAGATTCAGCCACTTGGAAAGATGGAACCGGTGATGATTGGGCAGTTGGTACGGTCGGTCACAACAGAACTGTAGATGTGGTACAGAATGCCACAGTCAACATGACTGGCGGCAAATTAACCTTTCTTTCACCTGACGGTGATGGTTCGGGAGTAGTTTTCGGAAAGCGCGAAGTAAACATTAGCGGTGGTGAAGTGACATACCTTGTCGCCGGCGCCATGATGCATGGAGTAACTGATGCCAATCATTACAATCAACCTTACAATCCCAATAGCCCGAATCCTTACGTTTCTCCGGAAGACGTTGTATTGAACATCTCTGGCGGTAAAGTCGGTCAGATTCGCGGAGGTCTTAATGCAAATGGCGGCGGAATTATTGACCCAACTACCGAGTGTATAGGCAGCTACAAGTTGGGCGGTGATGTGATTATGAACATCGCCGGAAGTGCACAGATCGGAGGCATGGGAGAAAAAGATGCAATCCGTGGAGCAGGAGGCTCTCATTGTTGTGTAGATGGCAACGTTCAAATTAACATTTCAGAAAATGCTAATGTCATCGGTAACATTTATGCCGGTGCTCGTAATGGTCTGATGGGTGAAGCAGCCTACGTAGGCGGTACTGAAATCAATATTTCCGGCGGTACTATCACAGGTAATGTTTATGCCGGTGGCTCTCACGATGACGGGTATCATACGATTGTGCAGAATGATACCAATATCACCATCACAGGGGGAACCATTAACGGAGATGTCTACGGCGCAGGCAATAAAGACATAGTGGAAGGCAACACAACAGTTAAATTATTGGGGGGCAGCATTACCGGCAGCGTCTATGGTGGCGGCACGGACGGCTCAGAAGTGAGAGGCTCTCGAACCCTGCTGATAGGCAGTGCTGACAAAGCCTATAAGGGCAGCGTAACGGCCATCGGCGACTTTACGGAAGTAATAGTGGCTGCAGGATCGAGTATAACTCAGAGAGAAGGTAATATATTTAGCGTAAAAGAGCAGACCTACACGCTCTCTGCTGAGAATCTGCGAGAGGCTTGCGTAAGTGGAGCTACGGCGGATGTTGAAGGCTCGCTAAGTATAACTCTGACTTCGAATGGTAAACTGTCTACGGGTAAATACATGCTGGTGAAGAGCGATGCAGCACCTACAAACTGGAATAACCAGAATGTGACAGTAAACGGCATTGGTGGCTTCGATGACACGGTATGGGAGGGTAATATCCTGTACCTCATCTACAAGCAGTGGAACGTAGACGCCGCCATCGTGAGCAACTGGGGCGTGTTCAAGAGCAGCCAGGCCTTTACCGGCACTCTGTGGGGCAACCGCAGCAACGCCGTGGTGCTGGATGCTCCGGCCAAAGCCCATGACGGCAAGGCTCCGAGTGCCGCTGCAACGCAGACGGCTCCTGCCACCACCACACTGGCCTGGGCTTCCGCCTACGGCCAGAGCGGCCGCATCTCCAATGCCGGTGCAGACTACAGCCTGTATGGTGCAGCCATGGGTATTGAGCGTCAGTTTGGGGCCAAAGGTCGCAGCATCGGCGTAGCCTTCGGTTACGACTGGGGCAAGGTAAGTCCCTTCACCACGACTTCCGCAGACCAGGAGACCTGGCACGCCGCTCTCTATGGTCGCGCAGGAGCCTGGAAGGCCGGTAAGGGCACCGTGTCCGTGGATTGGAGTGTTGCCTATGGCGATACCACCACCGAGCACAACGATTTTGCCTCCGACTGGAGCCAGGACAGCTGGCAGTTGGATGTTCGTGCCACCTATGCACAGGCTCTCAGCGAGCGCGCAACCGCCTCCGTCTTTGCCGGAGTGCAGTACTACACACACGATGATGCTACTGTGGACAATATGCACATCTCCTCCCTGCAGAACCTGCGCCTTACGGCCGGAGCGGGGCTGAGCTATGCCGCCACCGCCCGCACCAATGTGTACGGCCAGGCCAGCATCTACTTCGACGCCATGCGCCACAACCCGCATGTGGATACCAATGGCGCCTGCTTTAAGGGTACGAACCCCGGCCGCATTGGTGGAGTGCTCAGCGTGGGTACCGACTACGCCATCACCGACCGCTGGACGCTGCGCGGGGCATACAGCTTCGACGCTGCCAAGGACAGCACCGAGCACAACGTGAACGCCGGCGTGCAGTACAGCTTCTGATAAGAGAAGAAAATCTGCAAGATAGATAAACCGGGCATGTCTGCAAAAGCGGGCATGCCCGGTTCGCTGCCCTCATACGCAGCTCGCAGAGCTGCGTTCTTCATGCTCGCGCCGGCGAGCTCTTCATACGCGACTCGCAGAGCGCGTTCTTCATGTGGCGCAGCCACTCTTCATGCCCGCGCCCGTGCGGGCTTTAAATTTGGCTCGCCTGCGGCTCGCGAGCTTCATTTAGCGAGATTCGTGCTTACGCACGAGCGAGATTGCGCTGCTACGCAGCGCAGTGAGAAAGGCATTGACGCGAAATGAGGGCTTTGGTACAATGCGGGCGTGGCAACAACGAACTGCAAGGAGAAGTGGCGCGGCACACCGCACCGCCCCGGGGTATACCTGATGAAGGGCAGTGGGGGCGGCATCATCTATGTGGGCAAGGCCAAAGATTTGCACCGCCGCCTGGCCAATTACTTTTCCCCCTCACGAGCCACGCTGGAGAACAGCAAAACACGTGCGCTCATTGCCGCCATCGAGGACTTTGACTATTACGAGGTACGCAATGACCAGGAAGCCCTCATTCTGGAGCAGAAGCTCATCAAGGAATATCGGCCGCACTACAACGTGCAGTTGCGCGACGACAAACGCTACCTCTTGCTGCGGGCCAGCAGACAGGAGGAACTGCCGCGTTTCTCGCTCGTACGCCTGCGGAAGGATGATGGTGCACGCTACATCGGCCCCTTTGTACATTCCACCGCGCTGAAGGAAACTGTAGAGTGGCTCAACCACCGCTTCCGCCTGCGCACCTGTACCTGCCGCCATCCTGGCGAGGAGCAGTACCGCCACTGCCATGACGACGTGATACGCTGCTGCTCTGCACCCTGCATCGGCCGCATATCGGCGGAGGAATATCGTGCGCAGTTCGAAACAGCCCTGGGTTTGCTGGAGGGGCGAGGACGCAAGGAACACCTGGATGCCCTGACGCAGGAGATGATGGAGGCCTCTGAGGCACTGGATTTTGAGCGGGCCGCCCGCCTGCGCGATGTGCGGGAGAACATACTCAAAACGCTTGAGCCGGCTCGCCGCTTCGCCCGCGGACTCACTGACCTGCCCGGCACTGTAAATCCGGATGAAGACTTGGCCGAGTTGGCAGAGGCACTCGGCATGCCCACGCCGCCGGAAATCATGGAGTGCTTTGATATCTCCAACCTCTCGGACAACCACATCGTGGCCTCCATGGTACGTTTCACCCATGGGCGCCCCGACAACAAGGCCTATCGGCGCTATCGCATCCGCGGAGTGGATGGGCAGAATGATTTTGCCAGTATGCTGGAGGTGGTGCGCCGCCGCTACTCGCGCATTGTCAATGAGAGCAGAGCCCTTTTCGACAAGCCGGAAGGTGTGGACACCTACGCATGGCTGCGCCAACTGAGCGTGGAGGGCAAGGCACCCATCACTGTGCCGCATCTGGTGGTGGTGGATGGAGGCAAAGGGCAGCTGGCCATTGCCATGCAGGTGCTGGCCGAAGTGGGCTTGCAAAATATGCCCGTGGTGGGTCTGGCCAAGAGAGACGAAGAAATCTATTTCCCGAACAAGAGTGTTCCCCTGGTGCTCAGTAAGGAGAGCGGTGCCCTGCGTCTGCTGCAACGCCTGAGAGATGAGGCCCACCGTTTTGCCAACAATTACAACGAGCTGCTGGTGCGCCGCCGTGTACGGGAAAGCCGACTGGATGCCTACCCGGGCATGACCCCCAAACGCAAGGAATTGCTACTGGCACGCTTCCACACCCTGCCCAACCTCCGCACCCGCACCCCGGAAGAGGTGGCAGAGCTGCCCGGTATCTCCCGCGCCTGGGCAGAAAAATTCTGCGCATGGCTTAAAAACTGAGATTTTTTTGAAAGTCCACCATTGTCTGATGTGTACTATTGAGCAGAATACAATGAAGACCGCATTTTGTTACACAGCCGCCATTCTTGCGCCATTTGCAGCACTGCACGCAACAGCTACCCCCGCTGCAGATGAAGCCCTGCTGCAGGCAGCAAAAAACTACAATCTTGTAGCCCTGAAAACTGCGCTGAGCAATGGTGCGGACCCGAATTACTGCAAGGCGGCGGCGCTGGAACAGTGCATTGCCTATGGTTCTGCCGACAACCCACAACAGGCCGAGATGGTCGCAACACTGCTGCAGGCCGGAGCTAACCCTAACCTGCGCGCTGCGGAAATTGCCTATGCAGCGGGGTGCTCGCGCGATATCGCCACACTGAAGCTCCTTTTTGCACACGGGTTAGATATCCGCGGCATCTTCCCGGACAAACTACCTCTGGAATACCTGTGGCTGAATGAAGAAGAGTTCCCCAAGCCCCTCTTCGAGCTCTTTGTGCAAAATGGAGCACAAGTGGCTCCGGAGCAGCTCCTTTTCATTTCCGCCGGTAAAGAAATGAACCGAATGGAAGGGGAAAAAGAAATTCGCCGACTGGTTGAGCTGGGGGCAGATGTCAATATTCGGGACGAGAAAGGGCGCACCCCGCTCATGATTGCAACAGAACGCTACCTGAACACAAATCGCGCCGGCACCGGTGTCATCAGAGCGCTGCTGCAGGCCGGAGCAGATGTGAACGCCCGGGAGGGAAATCGCACCGACATCATCCCTCTGCTGGAAGAATATACGCAAAAATACGGCAAAAAATAGGTCTTCAGGATTTTTCAGATTGATTTCTGCACAGAATATGGCATACTGAAGGGCAGATATGGCATCCATCAACGTTACATACTCCGATATTACCGCATCTTACGACCTGCCCGACGAAATCGGGGTTGAGGTAATCATAGGAACATCCGAAGATTGCAGCATTGACCTGCCCGATGTGGAAGGTCTTGCAGATGAGCACTGCTGCATTACCCTCTACGAAGACGGCTATGCCTTATCCGACCTCGGCTCCGGCAAAGGAACCTTTGCCAACGACAAGCCGGTAGAAAACGAGTATATGGCTGCAGGTGTATCCTACCGGATTGGCGCCGCTGTCCTCACCTTCGTGCCCGATGAAGTAGCCGCCCCCGTCGAGACAGCCCCCGCTGCGGCAGAACCGGCTCCTGACGCCACGCAGGAAACAGCTGCAGCCCCCCAGGCAAGTGCAGCCCCGGCTAAAAAGACCATCCGTAAAACGGCAAAGCGTACGGGCGGCACCGGCAAACCGCTCAGCCGCCCTGCGGCAGCGCGCAGTGCCCAGGCCGCAGCAGTAGCAGCCTACAACAAAAAGCAGGAGCAGGTCAACCTGGCCTATGTCGTGCTGGTGCTTCTTGCCGCATTCTACGCCGGCATGGCGCTCTACAGCTGGCAGCACACCGGCAATCCCCTGCCCATCTTCCTGCGCTGACAAGTACAAGCATTTCCCATACAGAGGGCAGACCGGAAACAACAGACCGGCCTGCCCTCATACTTTAAATTTCACTCACACTTGATTTTGGGCTTGCAAATCGATGTAAATGAGTGTAGGCTGTGGTACCGCCGCCGGCGGATTAAGTGAACAAATCGAATCATAACTCATGGAAACGATGAAAATTGAGCGCGCCCTGCTGTCAGTCTCCGACAAGACCGGGCTTGATAAGTTTGCCAAGGGGCTGGTGGCCCAGAATGTACAGCTCATCTCCACGGGCGGTACCTGCAAGTACCTGCAGGAGCTGGGGCTGCCGGTGACGGAAATTTCGGATTACACAGGAGCTCCCGAGCTCTTCGATGGTCGTGTGAAGACCCTGCATCCCAAGGTGCATGGTGGTCTGCTGCAGCGCCGCGACCTGGCAGAGCACCAGCAGCAGGCAGCCGACAACAACATCCCCACCATCGACTTGGTGTGCGTCAATCTCTACCCCTTCGAGGAGACGATCGCCAAGGAAGGCGTGACTCTGGCCGAGGCTATCGAGAAGATTGATATCGGTGGTCCCTCCATGCTGCGCTCCGCCGCCAAGAACTACGCTTCCGTGACCGTCGTGAGCGATCCCGCCGACTACGACACCATCCTGGAGGAAATGGAGAACCACCAGGGTAACACCACCCTGAAGACCCGTGAGAAGCTGGCCGTAAAGGTGTTCATGCGCACCTCCGCATACGACAACGCCATCTCCAATTACCTGGGACACCGTGCCGAAGACAGCACCAAGAACAACTTCTCCCTGTCCCTGCCCTTCAACCAGACCCTGCGCTATGGCGACAATCCCCACCAGGCCAGCGTGCTCTATGGTGATTTCGACTCCATCTTCACCCAGCTGCAGGGCAAGGAGCTCTCCTACACCAACATCCTCGACCTGGATGCAGCCGCTTCCCTCATCATGAACTTCCGCCGCCCGACTGTGGGTATCCTGAAGCACACCAACCCCTGCGGTGTGGGCCAGGACGATGAAGACCTGGTGGAAGCCTGGAAGCGCGCTTACCAGACAGATACACAGGCTCCCTTCGGTGGTGTCATCGTGATGAACCGCCCCATGACCGAGGCTCTGGCCCGCATCGTTGGCGCCATCTTCACAGACGTTATCATCGCCCCCGACTACGAGCCCGAGGCTCGAGCCATCCTGCAGAAGAAGAAGAACTGCCGCGTGATGCGCATCGACATGGATGCCTGGCGCGAATTCTGCAAGACCCCCATGATGCGTACTGCTCCCGGTGGTATCATGACCATGCAGCGCGATGATGAAGTGATGGGCCTGGACAACCTGGAGGCCAAGGTGGTGACCAGCCGCGTTCCCACAGCCGAAGAGCTGGAGGCCATGCGCTTTGCTTGGCGCGTGTGCAAGCAGGTACACTCCAACGCCATTGTCTTTACCGACAAGAACGGCACCCTTGGCATCGGCGCAGGCCAGATGAGCCGCGTGGACTCCGCCAAGATTGCCGTATGGAAGGCCGGCCAGGCCGGGCTGAGCCTCAAGGGCAGCGTCATTGCCTCTGATGGGCTCTTCCCCTTCGCAGACGGCCTGCAGACCGCCATCGATGCCGGTGCCACCGCCTGCATTCAGCCCGGCGGTTCCATCCGCGACCAGGAGGTTATCGACGCCGCCAACGCCGCTGGCATTGCCATGGTGTTTACCGGTGCCCGCCACTTCCTGCACTAAATTACCACAACACAGCCCTGCGGGCTCCGGCTCGCAGGGTCTTTTCATCACAATAAATCCCACTATGCACCTCGGAGTTAACATCGACCACGTAGCCACCCTGCGTCAGGCACGCTACGCCACCATGCCGGACGCTCACAACACGGAACCCTCCGTGCTGGAAGCCGCCCGCGCCGCCCTGGAAGGCGGAGCAGACTCCATCACCCTGCACGTGAGGGAAGACCGCCGCCACATGCAGGATGAGGATGCCCGCGCCGTGCGCCGGGAGATTCCCCTGCCGCTGAACCTGGAAATGGGAGCCACTGAGGCCATGCTGGAGTTCGCTCTGAGCCTCAAACCGGATTTCGTGTGCCTGGTGCCGGAACGCCGAGAAGAAATCACCACGGAAGGCGGACTGAGTGTAGTCGGCAACGAAACTACCCTGCAGCCTCTGGTGACCGCCCTGCAGGCCAATGGGAGCAAAGTGAGCATGTTTATTGACCCCGAGCCGGAGCAGGTACGCGCGTCTGCCGCCATAGGGGCCGCCATGATTGAGCTGCATACCGGCCGCTTTGCTAACACGCTGGGCGAGGAACGTGCTACCGAAACAGCCCGTCTCGTGGCAGCAGCCACTCTGGCCCATGAACTGGGTCTGGAGGTACACGCCGGCCATGGCATTCAGTTAGCCAACCTGGCAGAGCTGAATGCCGTCCCCCATCTCACCGAGCTCAATATAGGCCACACCATTATCTCCCGCGCCATCTTCATCGGCCTCAGCAATGCTGTGCGCGAAATGAAGGACGCGATTGCGACTTATCAATGGTAAAAAATCCTTGATTTACGGGCGTTTCCGGCTCAAAACATCTCAAAACAAGCCAATTTGTGCATTTTTTTGTACAAATTGGCTTTTCTTCTCACTTTTTCGCTTGAAATTAAAGGCGCTCATGCTATCATAAAGACCTATGAACAAGACTCAACTTGTAGACAGCATTCAGGCTAAGCTTGGCGAGGGCGCAACTAAGAAGTGCGCCGAGGCAGCACTTTCCGCGGTACTCGGTTCCATCTCCGATGCCGTTAAGGGTGGCGACAAGGTACAGCTCATCGGTTTCGGTACCTTTGAGATGAAGACCCGCCCGGAGCGCACCGGCCGCAACCCCCAGACCGGCAAGGAAATGAAGATTGCCGCCTCCACCACTCTGGCCTTCAAGCCGTCTTCCACCTTCAAGACCGTCGTTCAGCCCAAGAAGAAGGGTTGCGCCAAGAAGTCCTGCAAGAAGAAGTAAACATTTACTCCTATCCCTTTTCCAGGCCGTTCGCCCAACGCGAACGGCTTTTTTGTGTACCATAATTACGGCCAAAACGAAACGCCAACTTCTCACAGCGCACACAGCCCAAAATCTTGCGTATCAGGCCCCACTCCTCCCCCTCCTACCCACACCGCGTCACCCTGAATTCAGGGGTGCTTATTCAAAAACATCATTACTATTGATAATCAAGCAACTTCGAGATAATCGCATTATAAATGCTATGTCAACCCATTTTTTCATTTTTTTCGTTTTTTTGTTTTAAAACACAAAATTATAATACTCTCATTATATATCTGATTTTATACCATAATCAAAATATTGCAAGAATATAATATTCAGTCATTACAAATAAGTCCTCATCAAAAAGAAGAACTGAACAACACATCGGCTCTCTAAAGCCATAAAACAACATGACAATATAGCATAACAGACTGGAATTATATAACATAAAAGCACGACAAAAACTCGCATTCCTCCGCACTTTTTATGTTATTTGGTCACAGCTGCTTATTTATTTGTTAGACAGCAAGCATCCCTTATCGACTCAAAATACACAAATTGCCACCTCCTCTCCTTTTGGACTCATTTTTCTTTTATATTATCGCATTTATAATGCGATAGACTGCGAACATCGCGGAGGCATCGGCTTCCGAAGATCGAAAACAACCGCACATCAACAGTCAAGAAAGATGAAAAACATACTCATAATCGCCTTGGTGGCAGCTACTTCCGTAGCACTTGCCCGCCCCGGACATCCCGTGACTCCGCACCATGGCCCGCACCATGGCCCGCACCATGGCCCCAAAATTGAGCGTCCCGGCAAGCCGGCTCCGCACCATCCCCATGCCAAGCCGCACGCTCCCAAGCCCGGCCCGCACGGACACCACGATAAGCATCCCGGACCTAAGCCCGGCGCACGCCCCCATGGGCCCGCACACCATCATCACCGTTAAGCCCGGAGCTTAAGGTATCATTTCAGCGGCAGCCTGTATAAAACCTTTTTGTACAGGCTGCCTTTCCCGAAAAGAACATCATGAAAAAGGACGCCACACGAATACTGGCAACTCTGGCAGCTGCGCTCACGCTCTCAGTCACACCTTCCTGTGCCTTGGTAGACATGCTGGACCGCATGGCAGCAGACGGCACATTGGACGGAATTATCGAAGATCTGCTCGCCGGGACAACCACAGAAAGCGGCGAAATGTACGATGAAGAGGGCAACCCCATCTACGGCTACGATGGCGAAAACGCTGTGTACGGCTACGATGAATTGGGGGCACCTATTTACAGTGTTGCAAACCTGACAACAAGCTCCACTGTACCTACTTGGGCACCCATGCCCACAGCGGCACCGCGTCCGGCCGGCGTACGTCAAGCTCCGCCTCCCGCCCACGCTCGACACAACCACGGCCCCCGCCTCCGAAAGCCCGGTGAGAAAATACACAGGCGTGCAACCCGCGAGGAGCGCCGCAAGATGCGCGAAGAAAGACGCAAGCATGAGCGCCCCCGGGGTCTTTTCGGACACTCCGATAGACCCCACGACAAGCGGGCGGACCGCCCCGGCCACCACGGCAAACACGCAGACCGCCCCGGCCGCCCCGACAAACGCGCAAACAAACCCGGCCGCCCCGACAAGCGCGCAGAGCGTCCCGGCAGACCCGACAAGCGCGCAGACAAACCCGCTCGCCCCGACAAACGGGCAGATAAGCCCGGACGTCCGGACAAAAAGAAAGGCAGACACTAATCAGAACTCGTATGAAAAACTATTCACTTATCGCACTCAGTGCAGCACTTCTCGGTCTTTCCTCCTGCACCTGGACCAAGGATTATAACTCTGTGGGAGCCAATCAGATTGGTGTAACACAGCAAGCTCTGCCGGCTACCGTAATAGCCGCACAGAAAGTAACCCAGGAAGCCAGCTCCACTGCGAAAAATCTCGGCACCGGAATCGGCGCTGCAGTAGGAGTAGCCGGCGGGCAGCTTCTTGGCAAGGGCAAAGGTCGCATAGTCTCCACAGTGGGGCTGGGTGCAGCCGGGGCTCTGGCTGGGCGCTACCTGACCTCCTCCATGGCCGGAGTGGACAGCCAGCGCCTGACTGTTCGTGTGGATGGCACGCACGAGACCTTCACATTTGTGCAAAACGTAACAGACCAGCACGGCGAAATCCCCGTCGGTTGCCACGGCACTTACTACCACGGTTCCAACGCTCATTTCGTGCCGGATGGCATGTAAACCCCTTCTACCTATCCCTAACAACAAACACATACATACAAAAACATGAAAAAAATCATCTCCACACTAGTGGCATGTGCTGCAGCTACCAGCCTCAGCTCCTGCGGCGGCATAGGCATTGGCGACTACATCGGCTGCGTGTTCAACCCCGGCGATTGCACCACAGAAGAGTGCGTTATCGGCAAGACTATCGATGGTGCTGTAAACGAACTTCTGGGTACCCTGAATGGTGTTGACACCCCGGAGGAAGCAGAAGACCTGGCAGACACCATGGACACCCTGCTCACGGCCATCGAGGCGGCTCAGTCTCTCAACATCAAGGTTCCCTCGAGCGCCAAAAACGCCTACAACAAGGCTCTTGCCCGCCTCGAAAAGCACAACTATTTCAACTCCGAGCAAGTTCGCACAGCGCTCTCCACTGCTCGTTATCTGTAAACATCCACCGTACACAAGTCGTTTGCCGACACGCCTTTTTCTGTCGGCAAACGACACATTTCGTTCGCTAACTTTTCGGACATCAACACAATGAATCACATCCTCACCACCATCGCCACGCTGCTCACGGCATCTGTGGCTCTGGCTCACGGCCCCCAGCACCGCGGCCACCAGCCGCAGGGCAAGCCGCACCCGGCCATGCAGCACAATCGCCCGGGACACCACGCTAAGCCACAAGCTCAGCCTCAGCGCCCCGGAAAGCACCATGGCAAGCCGCAGGCTCAGCCTCAGCGTCCCGGAAAGCCACGCGCTAAGCCGCAGGCTCAGCCCCAGCGCCCCGGAAAGCCACACGCTAAGCCACAGGCTCAGCCTCAGCGCCCCGGAAATCACCATGGCAAGCCGCAGGCTCAGCCCCAGCGTCCCGGAAAGCACCATGGCAAGCCACAGGCTCAGCCCCAGCGACCTGTTAAGCCCAATCGTCCGTCTCTGCTTCCGGATCACGAAGACGAATGGGGGAACGGAACAAATACGGGAAGCTCGGGTGTAAGCATCCACACCCCGACGAATACAGAAACCAATACGGGAAGCTCGACCACGGTAGTTCGCCCGGTAAGCCCGGTCATTGTCCCGGAGGGTAGTACTTCTGGACATAATTCTCAGGGGCCAATATTCGGAACCGATAAAAAGTATTAGGCCAACGTCGCCATGATTGGAACCAACACCGGAAAATCCGCTGCTCCGTCATAATATTTGAAGGAACACTCCGAGCCCCCGGACCGGCAAGGAAATGAAGCTTGCCGCCTCCACCACCCTGGCCTTCAAGCCGTCTTCCACATTCAAGACCGTCGTTCAGCCCAAGAAGAAGGGCTGCGCCAAGAAGTCCTGCAAGAAGAAGTAAACATTTACTCCTATCCCTTTTCCAGGCCGTTCGCCCAACGCGGACGGCTTTTTTGTGCGCCGGCGCCTCCCCCCCATCAGCAAAAGCTCCCCGCTAATTCCCACATAACGGGCGATACCCGGCATGTCGTGGCCCGTGCAAGTAAAACGAAATACAGAAATCGCGCTTGACGCAGGGAGATAAAACAGGTAATCTTTCGCAAGCTAAGCTGAGTACGCGCAACATGGGTAAAGTCATATTCATAACATACGGAGACGAGATTTATCGGGATTCGCGTGCCCGCATCAGGAAGATGGCCGAAGATACAGGCATTTTTGATGAGATACGCGTCTATACCCCGGCCGATTTGCCGGATGAGGTGAAAAATCATGAGCTGATGCAATACAAGCGCGGCGGCGGCTATTGGTTCTGGAAACCCTATGTCATACTAAAGACCCTGCAAGAAATTGCAGTGGAGGATGACATTGTGGTGTACTCCGACGCCGGCAGCGAGGTTTTCGGCGACCCGATGTGGTACAGGTATTTTGACATGTTGAAGGAGCACGGAGCCATTTTGTTCAAGTTCTGGGGCTTGATGAAGCACTGGACCCGCCGCAACCTGCTGGAGCACTACAAAGGCACCTGCAACCATTTGGGAGAAATGCGCCAATGCCACGGCGCGCTTTCTCTGTGGACCCGCAAAGCACTACCTGTAGTGCAAGAGTGGTACAGCATTATGCGCGACCATCCCGAGTACGTGGTAGATGCCACCGAATCAGACCTGGAAGACAAGGTGTTCCAAGAGAACAGGCATGACCAATCTGTAATGGCATGCGTAGCCTACAAATACGAAAAAAAATACAAGCTGAAAATACTGTGGGAGAACTTCGAAGTATACCATGCCAAAGGTCAAATTGCCTTCTTCTCCCGCAATGCCAACACCCCTGAGCGCCTCAACGGCAGACCGCATATCACCAAAACCATATTCGGCAGCAGCCTGCTATGGCGTATGCGGCACAGGATAATTAACATCATCCGCGATATCCGCCAATTTATTTACAGGCGCCTCCTCTGATTCATCTTGCAGACAGCGACAACTTATCAGCCCTCCCCGAAATCACGACTTTATCGAATTTCTTATTCGATGTTTTCAAGGCGGACAATGCCGATACACTGAATGAGCATTGGCAGAAGAAGCAGGCCGCACAATCAGTGTGACGGATGCCGCCGGGGCAGTGACAACTACGGTTTACGATGCGCTGCACGACTTACCCGCGATGGTGACGGATGCTCTCGGCAACCCCAGTTGCTACAAGTACGATGCCCGCGGTCGCAAGATTGCCGAGTGGGGGACGGCGATTCAGCCCGCCTGCTATGGCTACGATGACATGGACAACATGACCTCTCTCCGCACGTTCCGCGCCGAGGCTGAGGTCATTACCACCGACCCGAGTGAGAGAACTGATGGGGATGTAACAACCTGGGCTTTCGATTCCGTGACAGGCCTTGAAATATCCAAGACCTACGCGGAAGGTGCTCAGGTTCAGAAGTCTTACGATGCCTACAACCGCCTCGCAACGGAAACGGATGCCCGAGGCAATGTGAAGACGTCCAGAAAGATGGCACATGGTACACCTACGGCTGGGATCTCACCAAGAACATCTGCGAGGTCTTCGGTCAGCTCGGCTACACCCGCACAACCTACACCTACACTCCCTTCGGGCAGGTAAGCGCCTCCGGCGATATTACGCAGCCTATTCAGTGGAGCAGCGAGGTGTGGGATAGCGAACTGGGGCTGGTGTATTATAATTGGAGATATTATAATGCAGTAGATGGAAGATGGTGTTGTTATGATATCATACAAGATGGCCTTTTAAGCTTAAAGTATGTAAGGAATTCTCCTGTCCTATTTTTTGATAATATTGGGTTATTAAGTATGAAGTTGTTAACACCAGATAATAAATTGTTCAATGCGGAAAGAATAGATGGGGCATTTGATTTCTATTGGCAGTTTCAGATGGACGATGAATCAAAAAAACACGAAGGATACATAGTTCAAAAAATTGTCTATATGGAAAATTATGAACATTACAAGAACTCTCCTCCATATGATATCGAATACGTTTCGAGAAAATATGTATATTGGGAAGCCTGGCATGTTTTTCAATATGGTTTTATTCTTCCGCAAAGTAATTTTAATCAATTAAGGTGGCATGACCGTTGGAAAATGCAACCAAAACACTATTATTCCGAAATATGTTCGAAAGGCATAATAACTGTTAATTCGTTGGCGTTTTTTATTCATATGGAAGGATTGCATATTACGAAAATGGTAATGATAATCTGGACGATTTATGGAAAAAAAGGCACGTTAAGTGGTCAGGAACCTTGCCATCTACTGATATTGAACCTTATTGGTGGGGCGGAAAGGCATCATACAAAGAAAGAACAATAGAAAATAATATGATGGTAGAGTTGAATCTATCATCAAATGAATTTAATAAGCCTGTTGTTTATACTAGAAGTATTTCCATAAAACAAAATGGTAAAATTATAGCAAATTACTCAGAATAAAATTGCTAATTGTAGGTCATTTGGTTGCCTTTAGCGCCAAATGACCTACATGGTTCTATAATTGTTCTTTGATATGAAAAATAGTTATAGGCCTATTGTTGGAGGAACTCTATGCCCCGAATAGTTAATTCTGTGAGTTTAATGTTTCTTTTAAAGACTTTAAAAGAAACATTTTCTGGTGGTTGTTCGAGTCTATCGCTTTTTGTAATTTTGAATTTAGTAAACTCCTGGCGCTTTTGTGACGTTCGTGTGTAATATCGGGATTAGCCCCGTATGTTAGTAGTAGCTCAGCTATTTTATAGTTTTCTAACGCTACAGAATACCACAACGGGCTTAATCCATCAGAATCCCGTACATTAGGATTCATTCCTGATTTAAGTAATTCTTCTGCGAGCAACAGGCGTTCTGTTTCCCTGAAGCTTGGAGTACTCATTGTTAAGGAGCATAAGATATACGCATCATTCTTATCGAAAGGAGCTCCTTGTGTTATAAGATACGATGCCAAACTATATGATTTGTTTAAAATGGAATCACTTATCAATAAATTGCTGCAATTAATATCAGCCCCTGATTCTATAAGCAATTTACCCACATTTAATGCTAACTTATCGTAATTTTCTTTACTTGGCCCGAGTGTGTTTTCTGAAATTCTACTAGTTAAAAGAATCAACATTTTATTCAAATGCTCTCTGTTTCTATATTTATCTATAAATAATCTTATTTCATCTTGATTATAGCGTGTTCCTGTTGAAACTATCTGGTTTGTTAATAATATATAAGCCTCTTTTTCAAAAAGAGATGCTTCCGCTATACTGCTATTGCTGGCAACTAATTTTTTTGTTCCGTGAATCAAATAGTTATCAGCTATACGATCATTGTATTCCTGAGCTGGGGAAATTGGGTATTCAAAAAGCAAAACCAACATGACACTTCTCGCCAATAATTGAAGAGGTCTACGTAATTTAAGAAAGCAGTTTGCCGTAAACATAGCTGATTTTTGAGATATTCGATGAATGAGGTATTATATAAACTGGTGCCATCCTTTCTACTCATAGGAAGGCAATTTAAGCCTCCACTCTTGTGCTCATCCGGCGTATGTAGTTCTTATATCATTCTCCACCCCTGATGTCAATCCAGTTTCTGCGAGATTCAGGCATATCACCAAGACCATATTCGGCAGCAGCCTGCTATGGCGTATGCGGCACAGGATAATTAACATCATCCGCGATATCCGCCAATTTATTTACAGGCACCTCCTCTGATTCATCTTGCAGACAGCGACAACATGCTGGCACCGGAATCTTGATAAGTTACTCGTTGGAATAATTAAAATTTGGAGTGCGAGCCGTAGGCTCGCCTTGTATGTCGTTCGGTAAATAACCCAACGTAAATTGGTTTCTATTTACAATCTACAATTTGTCAAGCTGTATGGCGAACCGAAGGGGAGCGGAATTCAAAAGCCCCGCTGGGCGGGGCTTTCAAATTCGGCGGTGCGAGCGCCACTGAACTATAATAATCAGAGCGTTGTAAACATTTCGAGTCGAGATATCAGTCGTTGACAATGTCGATGAGGTCCTTCAGGCGGGCGTAGTCTCCACGTTTCAGCGTAAAGCAGAGTCGAGGCAGAGCGGCCAGCAAGGGTTCGGGGTCATTTTCATCACCATCCAGCTGCACGAGGTCCCCCTTGGGCATAATGTCCGTGTAGTCGTGGCGAATCCAATCGAGGAGTTTATCGCTGAGGGGCTCCAGGAGTCGGATAGCGCAACAGTCGCCATCGAAATAGTACGAGTGGAAACGACTGTAGAAACGCTCGATGTAGGCCATTGCATCCTCGGCGCTCTTACTCAGGTACAACAGGTGCATGTCGTTGGGGGAAATAAGCCCCTCATCCAGCAGTTCCTTCTCGATAAAGCGATGCCAACGATACCAGAAGGTCTCGCCCGGCACATCCAGCAGCACTATGGGGAAGATAGTGCACTTACCGGTCTGCATGAGGGTGATGGTCTCGTAAATCTCATCCATCGTACCGAAGCCACCCTCGAATGCCACGAGAGCATCTGTCTGTTTGAGGAAATTGAGCTTACGTGTATAGAAGTAATAGAAATCCATCATCTTATCGCTGCCTTCCACGAAGGGGTTAGCGTGCTGCTCGAAAGGCAGCGTGATATTGAGACCGAATGAGTTTTCCTTACCGGCGCCCTCATTGCAGGCCTGCATAATGCCGGGGCCGCCACCGGTGATAATCATGTAGCCATTGTCCACAGCACGCCGGGCAAAATCCACCGCCTGCACATAGGATGGATCTTCCGGCTTAATGCGGGCAGAACCGAAACAGGTAATCTTACGCACATTGCTGTAGGGCATAAACATTTTATCCGCAGCAAACATTTCGCTGAGGGTGCGGTTCATCATGTCCAGATCGTGCTCGGCAATCTCGGAATCTGCCGCATTCATCACCGTAGCAAGCATCTGCAACACAACTTCCGGCTTGTGTTTGCCACAGAAGCGGCGGGAAAGGTCGTAGAGGTTTGCATCCAGCACGGCATTACCGGTATTGGCCGGGATTTCCGAGGCCGGCAGATGATGCTCGGCGCGGCTGTTCAAATCGCGGGCGGCAAGGATTTCTGGCTTTTTCATACTCCATAGTTTAACGCAAAAGATAAGAAATGTCAGCAAAAAAATCTGATTATCGGGTAAGATTTGTCGTTCTCCCCGAAGAAGTGTGGCAGCAGACAGAGAAGCCGCGGGAAAAGTCTTGATTTTCGTGAGTGATTGTATTATAGTCTCGCGCGACATGTCTGAACGTAAAAATCCGTATCCTTTTGATGTATTCGAGCCCGCCTGGCAAGCCGTATGGGACGAAGAGAAGACCTTCAAGGTACTCAACCCCGGCGAAGAAGGCTTTGACGCCACTAAGCCCAAGTGCTATGTGCTGGATATGTTCCCCTACCCCAGCGGAGCCGGTCTGCACGTAGGCCACCCGGAGGGTTACACAGCCACCGACATCGTGAGCCGCTACAAGCGCATGAACGGCTACAACGTGCTGCACCCCATGGGTTGGGACTCCTTTGGTCTGCCTGCCGAGCAGTACGCCATTAAGACCGGGCAGCACCCGTCCATCACGACATACGCCAATATCGACACCTTCCGCCGCCAGCTCAAGATGCTGGGATTCTCCTACGACTGGGACCGCGAGATTGCTACGACAGACCCCACCTATGTGCGCTGGACGCAGTGGATTTTCCTGCGCCTGTACCACTCCTACTACAACGAGGAGCTGAAAAAAGCCCGTCCCGTGAGTGAGCTGGAGGCTAAGGGGTGGACCCGCGAACAGATTGACAACGTGCGCCTGGCCTATGTGGCAGAAGGTATGGTGAACTGGTCTCCGGACATGGGCACCGTGCTGGCCAACGAGGAGGCCGAAGAGTGGAAGAGCAAGGGTCACATAGTGGAGCGCCGCAAGCTGCGCCAATGGATGCTGCGCATCACTGCCTATGCCGAGCGCCTCATCGATGAGCTGGAGCCGCTGGATTGGCCGGAGAGCATTAAGCTGCTGCAGCGCAACTGGATTGGCAAGTCCATGGGTGCCGAGGTAAACTTCACCTGCCAGGGCAAGACCATCACCGTCTACACCACCCGCCCGGACACCTTGTTCGGAGCCACCTACATGGTACTCTCCCCGGAGCACGAACTGGTAAACGAGATTACCACAGCCGAGCAGAAAGAGGCCGTGGAAGCCTACCAGACAGTCTGCGCCGCCAAGAGCGACCTGGAGCGCACAGAGAGCAAGGACAAGACCGGCGTCTTTACCGGAGCCTACGCCATCAACCCCGTCAACGGCAAGGAGATTCCCATCTGGATTGCTGACTATGTGCTGACCGGCTACGGCACGGGCGCCATCATGGCCGTGCCCGCCCACGACAGCCGAGACTATGAGTTTGCCGTGAAGTTCGGCCTGCCCATCATCCAGGTGGTGCAGCCGGACAACGCCGAAACTCCCTGGCAGGACTTCTGCGGCTACGATGGCACGATGGTGAACTCCGAGCACCTGAATGGCCTGAGCGTCCCCGAAGCCAAGAAGCAGATGACTGCCTGGCTGGAGGAGAAAGGCTACGGCTGCGGCAAGGTGAATTACAAGCTGCGCGACTGGCTTTTCAGCCGCCAGCGCTACTGGGGCGAGCCCTTCCCCATCGTCTGGAATACGAAAGACGGGAATCACTATGCCATCCCCGAGAGCGAGCTGCCCCTGCTGCAGCCCGAGATGGAAGACTTCAAGCCCAGTGGCGACCCCCGCGGACCGCTGGTAAAAGCAACCCAGTGGATTCAGTACTCCGAGGATTTCACCCGCGAAACCAACACCATGCCCCAATGGGCAGGTTCCTGCTGGTACTACCTGCGCTACCTCGACCCGAAGAATGACCAAGCCTTTATCGACCCCGAGGTAGAAAAGTACTGGATGGGTGGCAACAACCCCGGTGGCGTAGACCTGTATGTAGGTGGCACTGAGCACGCCGTGCTGCACCTGCTGTATGCCCGCTTCTGGCACAAGGTGCTTTACGACTACGGTCTGGTGAGCACGAACGAACCCTTCAACAAGCTCGTCAACCAGGGGCTCATCCTTGGTGAAGACAGCCAGAAGATGTCCAAGAGCCGCGGCAACGTGGTGAACCCGGACGACATCGTGCGCGAGTACGGAGCAGACTCCCTGCGCCTGTACGAGATGTTCATGGGACCGCTCAAGGAAGTGAAGCCCTGGCAGACCAAGGGAGTGGAAGGCATCAGCCGCTTCCTGGCACGCGTGTGGCGCGTTGCCATGGCGGAAAACCAGGAAGGCGAGTGGGAGCTCTCCGGCAAGATTACCGCAGAGGACAATGGTGAGGTGACACCCGTCCGCAAAGAGGTGCACAAGACCATCAAGAAAGTGACGGAAGACATCGAGGCCATGAGCTTCAACACCGCCATCTCCAAGATGATGGAGTGCACCAACGCCATGACCGGGGCTGCCACCGTGACCGTGAGCGATTATGTGCAGTTGCTGCATGTGCTCAATCCCTTCGCCCCGCACATCACCGAGGAGCTCTACAGCATCCTGTGCAAGCAGTTTACCACCCTGCCCGCCTGCCAGCTCTGTCAGCAGCCCTGGCCCACCTTCAACCCCGAGTACCTCGTGGAGAACACGAAGGAAATCGTCATCCAGGTGAACGGCAAGCTGCGCGACAAGATTACCGTGGCAGCCGATGCGTCCAAGGAAGAAGTGGAAGCTGCGGCACTGGCCTCTGCCCGCGTGCAGGAGTTCACAGCCGGCAAGACCATCCGCAAGGTCATCGTGGTGCCGGGCCGCCTCGTCAACATCGTGGCCAACTGATATTTCCTCCGCCCCCGCCTGTATATGCCCACATGCAGGCGGGGGCTTTTTGTTTGACACTCTATGGATAAGTCTTTCACCCCGGACAGGATAACAAAACTCGCTCCGAATGAGGTATTCGTTTTCGGCAGCAACCGCCTTGGCTGGCATGGGGGCGGCGCGGCTCTCACCGCCATGTTGAAGTTCGGGGCTGTGCTCTTCTGCGGCAAAGGGATGCACGGGCAAAGCTATGCCATCCCGACCATGCACGGCGGAACAGACAAAATCGCCCCGTATGTAGAGGAATTCCTGAACTTTGCCACCCTGCACCCTGAGCTGCATTTCTACGTCACAAAAATCGGCTGCGGCATAGCCGGGCGCAACGTGGAGGAGATAGCGCCACTCTTCCGGGCGGCGCTAAAAATGCCCAATGTCTCACTCCCCCGGGAGTTTACGGAGGCATTGCAGCAGGGCTAATGCTTCAGCCATCGGGCTTCCAGCCACATGAGGACGGCAGAAAGCAGCAACGTTACCCCGGCAGCTGTGAGTGAGAAGCCCCACTTAGACATCCACCACACATAGAAGCAGCAGTGGTGGTATACTGCCACATGCAGCAGGAATATCGGGTAGGTGAGAGCAGCACACCAGGCCAGGCAGCGGGCGGCACGAGTACTCACACGCGGAGTCTGAGCAAAAAGCAACGGCACCAGCAGTGCAAAGAACAGCGTGGTATAGCAATCAAACTCGAAAGTATAGTTCCAGTAGTTAAGCTGTTTGACCTGCTTTACCACCATCAGCACACCCCCCAGCACAATGAACACGCCGAATAAACCATACGTGGACCAGCGGAAAAACGAGCGTTGAGCCACGCCCGTCCGGCGGATGTATGCAAAGAGGCGGGCCGCCACAATACCGACCATGAACTGCCAGCTGCGAGCCAACGGGGAATAGTACAGCCCATTACCGAAGGGTGCATTTTCCGGAACCCGCGAAAAATAGAAAGCCGTCAGCAAAGCCATGCCCAGAGTGCACAGCTCCAGGCGCCAGCGCCCGGCAAACAGAAAACAGAAAAACGGCGCCAGAAATAGCAGCACAAACTCCACCCCCATGTACCAGAGCGGCGTGTTGTAATAGGAAAGCCACTTTACCGGGTAAAATGGCCACCACTCACCTTCCGGCCCGGGCGGTAACACACCATCCCCCACGCGCCAGCGATAGCAGAAGCCCAGCACCAGCGCTATCAGAAACATCGGCAGCAAACGCCGCGCCTTCCCCTCGTAAAATCGGCACACATCAAACGCCTTCCCGGACAGGAATGACACGCCAAGCAGGAACCCGCTCATCACAAAAAAGCCGTTTACCATGAAAGGCCCGCTGGAAGGACGCTCCGGCGTGTAGTGGTAAACTAACACACCTATGCAGAGGATGATGCGGAAAATATCCAGCAGCACCGCACGCTGTACCGGAAGAGGTTGAGGTTGTTGCATGCGCAGGAGGGTAGCGGATTTCCTGCACTTTGTCCAGCAAATAAATACAAAGCCGCAAATAAAAATGCCTTAATTAAGACTTGCTAAATAAATGGGGCTGTGGTAGCATGCGCGCATGCGTTTTCTTGTATATCTTGCAGCAGTATGCACCGCAGCACTGGCCAGCAGCTGCAGCCTGACGTATGCCGGGTATCTGAGCGGTAAGAACTACCGCACCCATCGCAGCTATGTGCCTGCCGTACATACGCAGACGCCGATTCCCACCGCTGCAAAACGCGTATACAACAACAGCTCCTCCCTGGCTCCGGCACGCCCGCTTTCCCAGCCTTCTACCCCCGCGCCCAAGCCGAACAGTGCTGCCGTGTGCGTGATAGACCCCCGCACCGGCCACGTGCTCTATGGGCACAACATGCACGAACGCCGCCAGGTAGCCAGCACCCAGAAAATCATCACCGCGCTCTGTGCCTGCGATGCCGGCGAACTGGATCGCCCGATGACCATTCAGCAGTCGGATAAGACCAGCGTCACCCCCATCCGCTCAAAACTGCGTGTAGGCGAAAGCTACACGCGCGGAGCCATCATGCATGCCATGCTCACAGCCAGCTGTAACGATTTGGCACAGGCTCTGGCTCGCGACAGTGCCGGCAGCGTGGAAAAGTTTGTGCAGCAGATGAATGCGCGAGCCCGCCGCATGCGCATGCGCAACACCCACTTTGCCAACCCCAGCGGCCTGCCCGGCCCACAATATTCCACGGCATACGACATGGCACTGGCCGCCTGCTATGCCTACACCAATCCCATCATCCGCAACTACATCAACGACAAGCAGATTGTGCTCACCCGTCCCAACGGACAGCAGGTTGCATTTAACAACACCAACAAGCTGCTTACCAAGTACAACTGGGTACAGGGCATGAAAACCGGCTACACCAATGCTGCCCGCCGCTGCCTTATTTCCTGCGGCTCCGTGAACGGCAGCTCCGTTGTTGTGGTGGTGCTGGGATGCGAAAAACGCCTTATCTGGCAGGAAAGCGAGAAATACCTGCGCTGGGCTCTGGGGGTATAAACTATAAACTGCCACACACCGCGTCTGCGAACCGGAGCTGCCGACAAGGCCCCCGAAATCCAACATATACCGCGCCCGCAAAAGCGGCTCGTATGTCGCGCAAAATAGGCAGCCGTGGCTTTTTTTTCTTTTCATCAGCAGCCGATAGGTTATAATAACGCACGAGCACAATGGCGTCCACACAAAACAGAAAACGCAAGCGCAGAGTCAAGAGGCCGGATAGCGCCTCCCTCTGGGGCTACCTGTTCCACAAACAGGTACCCCCCAATGACATGACACGCGGTACCCTGTACAACCGGACGGGAGAGGAGGACGGTGAGAATCCTGAAGAGAACGGCAATCTCTTTATTGAACTGTGGCGCCGCTTCAATTTCTGGTCCACGGTCGCTGTGCTGCTTTTCCTGAGCTTTCTCTCCCTGTTGGTGTATGTTGTGGTAGGTATGTGGAACCCGCAATCGCTCGAGGACATTGCCGGCTATAATGATAAAGTGCCGTCAAAAGACCTCGGTGTTCTTATCCGCAACGCCAATGGTGCCACCGTCAGCTTCTCGGAAGGAGAGCTCAACCGCTATCTGCGAGATACCTGCCGCATGCGACAGACCGGGCTCTTCTCCATTTTTGCCAACGCCCAGGGCGTCGCTGTGCGCGTGCACAACGGCTATGCAGAACTCATTCTGGACCGCCTCGTCGGAGCCAATATGCACCAGACAACAGCAGTCAACCTCACCTTCGAGCTGCAACACAATCATGGTCGCCCCGAGCTGAATGTCGAGTTCCGGGGAGGCGAGCCTCTGCCCGGCAAGCTGCCGCGCGGCGGACGCATCGGCCAGATGGGCATACCGCAAAAACACATCGAAGTTCTACAACCCTCGCTGCTCACGCTTCTGGACTGCTACCCGGACATTGTTAAGACAATGGAAGAATACGGGTATTGTCCGATTTTTGAAGATGGCCCCGCCAACGGCGAAGGCCGCATTACACTTATCCCCTACACCGCTCCATAAATGAATTTAAAATCTATGAACAAGTCCTCTGCCACATCCGTCATTCTCGCGCTCTTGGGAGCCTGCACCCTCAGCTCGTGTATCTGGCAACCCATCCAGCAGCAGTTCACCCGCGACCAGTATCCCGGGCAGCGACCGCCGTCCGTCATCTCGGAAGTAAACGGCAAGCCGGCCCATACCAACTGGCTGCAAGTAGATGAGCACATGCTGCCGCCGGCATCCTACCAAATAACGAAGATTGAAACCGCCCCTGACGGTCTGCCGTATGGTATACCCTCCGAGTTCAGCGACATCGTCATCTCCCCGTATTATCCCTATTATCAGCTGGACTACACCAACGTACCCGTTGGCTCCAAGGTATGGGATCCCTACACCCGCAAACCGTTCTACATCAGCAGAACCTACACCTTTAACTGATTATAAGACCACATGGACGCACCCCCCGAATCGGCAAAAAAAGCGGGCATAGCCCAACGCATCGCGCTGCTGGGCTACAAGCTGCTGTGTGGCCTGCTTTCCATCACGGACGTCCGCATCGTAGCCATCTTCGGCCGAGCTCTGGGCTACCTGGTATGGATGGCCTCGCCCTCGCGCCGCCGCATTGTTGCGCGCAACATGCGCATCGTTGTCAACCCGATGCTGAGAGCGGACAAGCTCCGCACCATGGTACACCGCAATATTGTGCGCACCACCATGAATCTGGTCTGCTCGCTCAAAACCGGCATCATGAGCGACCGCGAGATGCAGCGCTCCATCAGCGTGGTAGATGGCAAAATCTTTGCGGCCAACGGCACCAATGGCCGCACGGCCATCGGCTGTGTTCCCCATGCCGGCAACTGGGAAATCCTGGCACGCATCCGCCCGCTTTTCTCCGAGATTGAGCACTACAGCTGCATGTACCGCAAGCTCAGCAACCCGCTGCTGGAGGACTACGTGTACCGCACCCGCACCCGGCACGGCTGCAGCATGCACAGCAAGGAAGACGGCCTGAAAACCGTGCTCAAACTGGCTCGCACCGGAGGACTGCTGGGCGTACTGAGCGACCAGTTCACCCAGGAAGGCATTTTTATCCCCTATTTCGGCAAAGTGACGGGAACTACCCCCCTGCCGGCACTGCTGTACAAACGCTGCAAGGGCAAGGGCTCCCTCTACGCTGTCTACACAGCCAACACTGCGCTGGGTAAGTGGGAAGCCATCATGAACTTCCGCATCGACATTCCCGAAGGCTCCGACAGCGTGGAGGAAATCACCATGCGAGTTAATCAGGCTCTCGAAGAATGCCAGCGCAAGAACGTGCTGGATGGCTTCTGGATGCACCACCGCTGGAAATGCACCAGCGAGTTTGCCCCGGCCAATGCATTCCAGAACGATATTATCCGCCGCCATGCCAGACTGCCGTTCCGCGCCATTGTCTGTGTGCCGGAAGCTTTTGAGGAAGCCGTACTCCTGGTACCGCAGCTGCGCATGCTCAAAGCCAGCCGTATCGACATGCAGATTACCATTGTCTGTCCGGAAGAACAACAGGCATACTGGCAGAAGCAGAACGAACTGGTCACCTACACTGCCACCACCGATGGCCGTGTCTCCCTTGCCGCCCAGCTGGATAGCGATGAGCTGTACAAGGATGGCCCCTTCGATATGCTGTTCATGTTCAGCGAGAACCCACGCGTCATGAAAAACTTTGCAGACATCATGCCGGTGTTTACCGTCACCTTTGACGCCAACCCGCTTGCCCGCAAGTTCCGCTTCCGCCGCAAATACCCCCAGTCCGCCCGTATCAGTAAACTTCACAAGGCTCGGGAATACACCGCACAAGCTATCATTCACCACGAACTCAGCGAGCCTGCGGACATGCTGGCACCGGGTCGGGGTAACACTCAGGCAAGCGGGAACTTTATTGCCCCCTTCTCCAGCCTGGGCTCGGCAGACAGTTGGGAGGAAGAAAAATGGAACGAACTCGTCCGCCAACTCGGGGGAGCCACCCTGCTGGCCCTGCCACAGGATGAAGCCCGCGCTGCAACTCTTGCAGAAAAACTGGGCTGCTCCCTCTGCATCAGCAAGCCGGAAGACGTGTGCGAACACTTGGGGCCCAATTGCAAATTGTATGCCGTGGACGGACTTCTGCCGGCACTCGCCGCGCAGGCCGGTGCTACCTGTACCGTGTTGATGGCTAGTCGTCTGCCGCAGCGCTACGCGCCCATTCTGGGCACAGGCCACCGCTGCCTGAACAATCATGTTCCCTGCCACCCCTGCCACAAGGCCGATTGCGACCAGCCGGCCACCTGTACCACAGGCATCAGCGTAGCCAACATGTTGGGTAATTGATAAGCAACAGCTTTTCCTATCGCCGTCCTCTGCCTCGCAGAGGGCGGCTTTTTATTGCCCTCAATGCCTCATCGAAAGGCTACAAGACATTGGGCATTGCTCTTGTTTTTGAGCTTTTCCCACATACAAAGCAGAAAGCTTGAACGAAACAGCGAGGATGCGTCCGGAACGCATCCCCGCTGAAAACGGAAAACCTGAAAACTAACTCAGGCGAGAGTGGCCACAGCCTTGGCTGCCTTGCTCTTGTAGTTGGCAGCGCGGTTGGCGGGCACGGTGCCCTTCTTGGCAGCCTTGTCGATGGCGGAAGCAAACGTATTGTAAGCAGCCACAGCGGCCTCCTTGTCCTTGGCCTCAACAGCAGCAGCTACCTTCTTACGAAGGGTGCGAACACGGGACATGGTGGAACGGTTAACAGCGGTACGGGCAATCGTCTGACGAATGCGCTTCTTAGCGGACTGTGTGTGAGCCATAGTAGATATGAAAAGTGGTTTTTCGTTTTATGTGCGGGAGAGTTTACATGAATCTGGCAGAAAGTCAAGCGAATTGAAACAAAAAAGACATTTTTTATTGTCTTACGCCCGAAATGGAGGGCGAGAACAGGGCATTCGCGCCACAGAGACAGCATTTAGGCTTGCGCCCGTGCGGGCTGCATGTTAAGATGTAGCCATGAAGAGAATGTTTCTGATAAGCGGAGCCATGCTGCTTGCTGCGTGTACCCAGACACAGCAGGCGCAGCCTGCCCCCCTGGCAGACACACCGGAGGCAACTGCCGAGGCCGCGGAAAACACCACGGAAGAACAGGAGGTAACAGCAGACAACGAACAGGCAGAGCCGACAAAGGAAGAGAAGAAGCATGTGTGCTCCGACCTTATGAGCTGCAAACTCGGCCTCTGCCCCAATGGGCGCAAGAACAAAGAGGCCGCCAAAAAGGCAGAAGATACGAGTGACGGGGAAAAAGAAAACCCTGTTCTTCCCAGCGAGGAACAGATTGCCGCAGCTCATAAAATCATGCAGGAACAGGCCCCGAAAGCCGACAAGCCAGCCAAACGTCCCGCCAGAGTAGTTGTAACAGAGCCGGAGCCCATCCTCGTGGATGAGCCTGCCCCGGTCGTAACTGTTAATAATACCTCCGGCATACCCGGACGCAGCGGATTGCGCATGGGGCGCTTCGCCCCGCCCGAGGAGGCCGTCAGCAGCCAGGACGCCGCAGCACCACAGCCGAATGCAGCAGAACGCCACGGTCTGCGCTCGCCCAAATTGCCAGACTCATTGCCCATGGATATCGACGGCAAAACAACAAACTAACACAAAAAAACGGAACATGGCAACACCGCCCCGCAAATTTGTACCCACTCCCTTTGCCTACCACCAGGAAATTGAGCTCACCATCGAAAATCTTTCCAATCAGGGAGATGGCGTTGGCCGCGTAGACAATTGGGTTGTTTTTGTCCCCTACACGCTCCCCGGTGAGCGGGTACGCGCCCGGGTCTACCGCAACGACAAGAATTGTTCCATGGCAGATTTGGTGGAAGTGCTGGAGCCGTCTCCTCAGCGCGTAGAGCCGCAGTGCCCCGTATTCGGCTACTGTGGCGGCTGCCAATACCAGCACCTGGACTACGCCGCCCAGTTGGAATGGAAAACGGCCCAGGTGGCAGACCTGCTGCGCCTGCAGGCGGGGCTACAGCTGCCGGTGCTGCCGGCCATTCCCTCACCTGTCACCTACGGCTACCGCTCCAAAATAACCCCGCACTTCCATAAACCCAAGGAAGCGAAAATGGGCAACATCGGCTTTCTGCGAGCCGGCTCCCGCAGCGAGGTATGCGACATTAAGCAATGCCCCATTGCCATGGATGAGCTGAATGCGGCTCTGCCCCTTGTCCGCCGGAGTGTGCAACAGGCCGCAGCTCAGTACAAACGAGGGGCCACCCTGCTCATGCGAGTGAGTGAGGGCAGCGTCATCACCAACAACAACGCCGTCTGCACAGAAAAAGTGGGAGATCTCACCTTCAACTTCCTCGCCGGCGATTTCTTCCAGAATAATCCCTTCATCCTCCCGGCCTTTACCGGCTATGTGGCAAAACAAGCCTGTGCCGGAGGTGCCCGCTACCTGGTGGATGCCTACTGCGGCAGCGGTCTCTTCGCGCTTACTCTGGCCCCGCATTTCGAGAAGGTGCTCGGCGTGGAGGTAAGCGAAACCAGCGCAGACTGGGCACGAGCCAACGCACGCAGCAACGGTATCACCCACGCATCCTTCCTGGCAGCCAGTGCCGAGGCCATCTTTGCACAGGTGGATTTCCCGGCGGAGGAAACCGCCGTTGTCATCGACCCGCCCCGCAAAGGCTGCGACATAGCCTTCCTGAGCCAGCTCTTTACCTTTGGCCCCAAGCGCGTTGTGTACGTATCCTGCAACCCGGCCACACAGATTCGCGACCTCGCAGAGTTCGACAAAGCCGGCTACAAAGTCGTAGAGGTTCAACCCTTCGACCTCTTCCCACAGACCAAGCACCTGGAGTGCGTCGCCACACTGGAGAAATAGCCATGATGCAGGTACCCGAAGAACTCAGAAAGCGCATTGGGCGCAGTGGTGAGGACTATCTGGAGGCCATCGGCCACCTCTGCCATAAGAATGGAGCGGCTCAGGTGAGCGACATTGCACAGATGCTTGGAGTCAAGAAACCCAGCGTTACCGCGGCCATGCGCAAGCTGGCAGACATGGGACTCATCGAGTACCATCAGTATGCCCCCATCACCCTCACCCGCGAGGGCGAAAAATACGCTCAGCGGGTGATTTATGCTCACACCATCCTACTGCGCTTCATGACTGAGGTAGCCGGCCTAGCTCCGGAGCGAGCAGACGAAGCAGCCTGCAGCATGGAGCACATCCTCACCTACGAAGAAATTGCCGCCATGGGAGCCCGCCTCACCCCCCCGGCCATACCTCATGCATTCTGAACATTTTTGCACTGACAGGCGTCTCACCCTTCACTCATGAACAGAAACACTCTCAGCGTCACCAGTTCCCTCATCATCATCAACATTGTCGTCTTTGTGGTGGGGCTTATGACACCGCGCCCCGCACTGCTGGGCATAGCCATTCCCGGGGCAGACAATACAGAGCCGGCGCTCCAGATAATGGGAGCTTACTCCTGGTTCACCTGTTTTACGGAAGGTGAGCTGTGGCGCCTCATCACCTACCAGTTTCTGCATGCCAATTTCGGGCATGTGCTCTTCAACATGTGGGCACTCTACTTCTTCGGCCCTGCCGTGGAGCACATTATGGGGTCGCGCAAGTTCCTGGCCTACTATCTGAGCTGTGGAGTGGCAGGGGCGCTGTTCTCCTCCCTGCTGGCAGGCATGGGCATCTACAGCATGGTTGGGGATGACCCGCAGAGCTTCATGTACGTCAACGCGCTGGTGCATCAGTTCACGAACTACACGGGCACTGTGGAACCCTGGCAGATGATACCGATGATTGGAGCCTCTGCTGCCGTATACGGAGTCATGGTGTGTGTGGCATACATGTTCCCCAACGAGCGCATATCCCTGCTCTTCCCGCCCGTCACCATGACCATGCGCACCTTTGCGCTGGTGGTTATAGCCATTGCCTCGGCCACCATTCTCTTCAACTTCGACAATGCAGGCGGCGAGGCCGGCCACCTGGGCGGCATCATCCTGGGAGCCCTTGTCATGACCGTATGGAAATGGCGCACCAGAGGCAATTATTAACTTTGCCCAGAAGAGATGAAAACAGCACTTTTTGACATGGACGGCACGCTCTTTGCCGGCGATTCGCAGCTGCGTTTCTGCCGCTGGGTATTGCGGCGCCATGGCTGGCGCAGGTTGTATCTGCTGGCCGCAGCCCCCTGCGGCATCCTGCGAGGACTGCATCTCTTCAACACCGAGCAAATGAAACGCGCCTTCCTGTCATACGCGCTTGGCATGCCCGCAGAGCAGCTGATGCAACACTGCCGGGACTTCGTACAGCAGGAACTTCTGGAGGTGCTCTATCCCCCCGTGCTGGAAAAACTTCGCGCCCACCAGCAAGCCGGAGATACGACTGTTCTCTGCTCTGCCTCACCGGATTGGTGGACGCAGCTTGCCGGCCGTGCATTGGGCTTCACCCACACCATCGGCACACCCACGCAAGACTTTGAACGAGTCCCCTTCATGCCCACCATCCCCGCTCCGGGCAACAACAAAGGAGCCAACAAACTCGTCCGCCTGGCCGCCATAGGCATCACCCATGCCGATGTGGGCTACACGGACAGCGCAGCGGATTTGCCTATGCTCTCCATCTGTGAGCGCGCCGTGCTGGTAAACCCCAAACCAGCTTTTGCCGCCCGCGTTCCGGGGGCAGAGGTGCTCACTCCCCCCAAAAACCTGCCCCGGGGCTTTGCTCTTCGCTGCGTTCTGGGGCTGTAGCTCCCATATATCATACAGAAGGTAAACGGTTTTTCTAACTTCTTGTTTCCGCGTTCTGCTGTGCTACAGTAGGGGCATGGATACAAGAACAGCCCTGGCTCTGCGCGATATCGAAGCGCTCTTCCGCCCCTTTCAACACCGCAAAATCTCCCTCACCACACGTCTGGTCATGGCTCCCATGACCCGCAATTTCGCACTCAATGGCATGCCCACCCCGGACATGGCAGACTACTATCGGCGCAGAGCCGAAAATGAGCTCGGTCTCATCATCACAGAAGGTAGCGTCATCGATGACCCGGCAGCGGCGGCCGACCCGGACACGCCGCGCTTTTTCGGCGGCTCTGCACTGCGCGCCTGGAAACACATCTGCCGCAGTGTGCACGCCACCAATTGCAAAATCATCCCACAGCTCTGGCACGTGGGTATGGCGCGCCCCATGGATGGCTCCGCCCCACACCCGCAGTATGAGCCCATCGGGCCCTCCGGAATCCACCCAGTTACGCTCCGGCAACTTACCGCGCCTATGAGCCACAGTCGCATACAAGAAGTCATCGCCTCCTTCGCCCGCGCAGCAGCAAACGCCCGGCGGCTGGGTTTTGATGGCGTGGAGATACAGGGGGCTCATGGCTTCCTGGTGGACCAGTTCTTGTGGGAAGCCACCAATCGCAGAACGGATGAATACGGGGGCGATCTTCCCCGCCGGGTACGCTTTGCCACCGAGGTGGTGCAGGCCATACGCAAAGCTGTGGGGCGCTACTTCCCCATCCTCTTTCGCCTGTCTCAATGGAAAATTGAGCACTACCACGCCCGACTGGCACACACGCCGGAGGAACTGGCACAAATCGTGCTGCCACTCAGCGAAGCCGGTGTAGATATATTCGATTGTTCCACCCAGTATTACGACACGGCAGAGTTCCCGGGAAGCCCACGTACCCTGGCCGGCTGGGTACGCCGCATCACCGGTAAACCCGTCATTGCCGTGGGAGCGGTCGGTGTGGAAAAAACACAGCTCACACGCCTGTGGGAAATGCTCAGCGCCGGCGAGCTGGATCTCATAGCCATTGGTCGCGCCCTGCTCGCAGACCACGAATGGGCCAGAAAAAAGCACCTGGGGTTGGAGAGCGGCATCACCGCCTTTACCCCCCATGCCCTGGGCAGACTCATTTAGAATCGACTATTGCACATGTGTCCCAAAGATTAGCCCGGTAAATGGGGATTTGTGGAAGTACAATGGACAATGTACAAAGTGGAAGTTCCGCGAGCCGCAGGCTCGCCAAATTCAGGAGCCTCGCCGCATGGCGAGGCGGCACAGAGTAGTCCAGGGCTTCAGCCCTGGGTTGGGAGGAATAAATTATTTGAACCCCGACGCAGGGAGGGGTGGCATAATGCCCACGCATCAATTTATTACATTGCTTTATGCCACCCCACCATCCGGTGGGGTTCTAATTTATTTTCTCCCTTTCCCACGGTTCCGCCGCTGACGCGGCTGCACCGTGGGCTACTATATGCCGCCCGCACTTGTACGGGCTCTAAGTCAGGCTCGCCTGCGGCTCGCGGAATTTCCACTTTGTACATTGTCCATTGTACATTGTACTTCCACAAATCTCCATTTGTCGAGCTTAGGGGGCTTGTTGGGAAATGGAGTTGATTATTCAATCGATAGTACAATCTTTGGGGCACATGTGCGACTATTGACCTTTCCGTATTTTGCACTTGCTCGCATGTCGGCCAGCTGCTACAATGGCGGCAGCATGAAGCCCTTTCTCAGAACATACCCGCTTACAAAACTGGCCCTCCTTTCCTGGAGTGGCCTGCTGATAGATTGCGGACTCATCAAATGGCTGAGTACGGACTCCATCATCCTCACACTTATAGGCGTGCTTTTCATACTTGTGTTGTGCATCGCTCCCATCATCAGCATTATATCCTTAATAAACAATGGATTCCACAAGAACCACGATGCTCAATATTCCCTAATGGCCGGTGGATTCTTTCTGCTCATCATGCTGGTGGGAGCCTGCTCGTAACCATTCGGCACATGACGAAAACACAAAAAAATTGCGTTTTCTTAAAAAAAGTCTTGCATTCTGCTCCGGAACATGTATAATGCCTCCGCACGCAGCAAGCGCGGGCGTAGCTCAGTGGTAGAGCGCAACCTTGCCAAGGTTGATGTCGTGGGTTCGAATCCCATCGCCCGCTTTTAAAAGCCCCTCATCTGAGGGGCTTTACTCATCAAGGGATTCGAACCCACGACGAGTGGGCAAGGTGCGAGTTCGCGAGCAACTTGCCGACAAGCCGAGCAGACACTTCTGCGAGGGAACCCGACCCAATGGGAGGGCTTGGCGGAATGGGTAGAATCCCATCGCCCGCTTTGAAGCCCCTCATCTGAGGGGCTTTTTTGTATTCAGTAAGCAGCAATGGAAGAAAACGCAGCATACCTGAACACTCAGCTTATCACCTATCTGGGTAATAAGCGAAAATTGCTGCCGCTCATAGGAAAAGGCATCCAGGCCGTACAGCAACGGCTCGGCGGGCGCAAACTGCGCGCGCTGGATGCCTTTGCCGGCTCCGGCGTTGTAAGCCGCTACCTGAAGCAACATTGCAGCGAACTGTGGAGCAACGATCTGGAGCACTACTCGGCCGTGCTCAACCGGTGCTATCTGAGCAACCGCAGCGAAACTGCCCCCCTCTCTCTGCAACAGCTGCACAAAGACTTGCAGGCCCGCATAGAACAGGAATGGGCCCCCGGGCTGGTGGCAGAGCTGTACGCCCCGCAGAACGATGCCGCCATACGTCCCGGCGAACGCGTCTTCTACACTCGCCGCAATGCCATCTATCTGGACACAGCCCGCCTCGCCATTGCAGCCATGCCGGAGCCGCTTCAACACTTCTTCCTGGCCCCCCTCCTCGTCGAAGCCTCTATCCACACCAACACCTCCGGCGTATTCAAGGGCTTTTACAAAAACCGCAATGGCATCGGCCAATTCGGAGGTGAAGGGCGCAACGCCCTGCGGCGCATTCTGGCAGACATCCGACTTCCACTGCCGGTATTCTCCCATTTTGAGTGTTGCTGTCACATTCTGCAGCAGGATGCTACGGCCGCCGCCCACAGCATCCCCGAGCTGGATGTTGCCTACCTGGACCCGCCATACAATCAACACCCCTACGCCAGCAATTACTTCATGCTCAACTTCCTGCTGGATTACCGCAAACCGGAACGCCTCTCCCCGGTTTCCGGAATCCCTGAGGGGTGGAACCACTCCGCCTACAACTCCCGCCGCCACGTGGCAGAGGCTCTGCTGAAACTACTGTCTGCCATCCGGGCTCCCTTTGTGCTGCTTTCCTACAACTCGGAAGGTTTCATCTGCCCCCGGGATATGCAGCAACTCCTCGAGCCGGATTGGAAAGTAAGCCTCATCGAGCAGGAATACGCCACCTTCCGAGGTTGCCGCAATCTGCAAAACCGAGCATTGACGGTTAAAGAGTTATTGTATCTACTAGAGCGTCGATAAACTGACAAAGGTCCGGCGGATGCCACTTTTTGTGCTGACATTCCGGCCAATTTGTGTAACCCTGTACACGGCAAGAGCGCCGGGGAAGCTCCAATTCGGCACACGAACAGCCCACCCGCACCACACGGCCTGACCCCGCATGGGTAATCTGTTGCAGCCGGTTTGCCACAAGCAAGCAAACAATTACACAATACATACATTACCATGGCTGAAATAGCTCAGAATTATCAGATTAAGTACAGCGAGAAATGGGGTTCCTACCTCCAGCAGGAAGCTTCCCGTCTCGAAAAATACGTCACGGTCGAGTCCGGACTCTCCGGCAAGATGGTGGCTTTCGACCAGTATGGCCTCCTCTCTTTCGACGAGAAAACCAGCCGTATGCAGTCCACCGTGCTGAATGAAGCACCCACCACCCGCCGTGTCCTCTATCCCAAGATTTTCACCAAAGCCATCGGCTTTGATGAATTCGACGCCAAAAAGCTCGCCAACATCGACGTCCCCGTCAGCAAAACCATCGAAGGTCTGCGCGCTGCAGCCGGCCGCTGCATGGATGCCGTTATGCTCGATGCCTTCCTCGGCACCTGCTACGCCGGCGAAAACGGCACCGAGGCTGTTCCCTTCGATGGCAATCAGGTCATCCCCTCCGACTATGTGGAGACCGGCTCCGCCACCGATAGCAACCTCACTCTCGCCAAACTCCGCAAGGCACTCGCCATGCTGCAGAAAGCAGAAGCCTGGAACGAGGAACGCCGCGCCTATGGCGATGAGCTGGTGCTGGCCTGCACCGCCTCGCAGATTGCAGCTTTGCTCCGCGAACCCGAGGTAGGCAGCTTCGACTACAACACCGCGCGTGCTCTTCTGGAAGGAAAGGTGGAAACCTTCCTCGGCTTCCGCATCATCCGTACAGAGCAACTCCCCGTCAACAGCAGCGGCACTCGCTCCTGCCTCGCCTGGGTCAAGAGCAAGGCTCAGTTCGGTCTCTGGGAGGACTTTAAAGTCAAGCTCTCCGTGCGCGACGACCTCGATGAGGCTCTGCAAATTCGAGCCAAATTCGCTTGCGGCGCCACCCGTCTGCAGGAAGAAGCTTTTGTGAAAATCCTCTGCTCGGAAAATTAATTCCGAATCCGGATGTTCATGACGATTAGTTGATATTATTGATTCATATGGGTTTCCCCGGGTATGCGAGGCATACCCGGGGAAATTCGTCGCAACCTATATTGCCGTCTATGCAGATGAGAAAGCATTGTATCGCTTTCCAGATGAGATAATCTCCGGACAAATAACACTAAAGGATTGACAATAGGGGAATCGAGGCTACAATATGGAGCATACGTATGAACAGCTTCAACTATTACAACCCCACCCGCTACATTTACGGACATGGCGAGTACCACCACATCGGCCGCCTGCTGAACCCGTTGGCGCGCAAAGTATTGCTGCACTACGGTGGCGGAAGTGTAAAACGCAGTGGACTGTACGATGCCGTGGTGGCATCGCTGAACGAGGCCGGCATTGCCTGGTGCGAACTGGGGGGCGTAAAACCCAACCCGAGTGTAGAACTGGTGCGGACAGGCATCGAACTGGCGCGGACGGAAGGCGTGGACTGCGTGCTGGCTGTGGGTGGCGGCAGTGTCATCGACTCCGCCAAGGCCATTGCCGTGGGAGTGCCGCACAGCGGCGACATCTGGAAGCTCTACACACGCGAGGAACAACAGGCTGTAGCTCCCCTTCCTGTGGCCACCATCCTTACCCTGCCCGCCGCCGGCAGTGAGAATAGCCCCAACACCGTGCTGACCCACGAACAAACCGGGCGTAAACTGGGCTATGGCCACGAAAGTCTGCGCCCCACCCTCAGCATCGTCAGCCCGGAACTTTTCCTTACCCTGCCACCGGAGCAGATGGCCTATGGTGCCTGCGACATGCTTTGCCACATCTTTGAGCGCTACTTCACCAACACACAGGGGACGGAACTGACGGACGCCCTGGGCGAAGCCACGATGCGCACCATCATGCAGCAGGCCAGCATCCTGCGACTCGAGCCGCAGAATGAGCACGCATGGGGCCAACTGGCACTGGCCGGCACAATAGCCCACAACAACCTGCTGGGCATAGGGCGTGAGCAGAGCTGGGCCTGCCACGGGCTGGAGCATGAGCTGAGCGCCGCATACGATGTACCGCACGGCGCGGGGCTGGCCGTCATTGTGCCGGCCTATTTCGAGGCTGTATGGAATGCCAACCCCGGCATTTTTGCCCAGTGGGCCACGAATGTGATGGGAGTGTCCCCCTCCCGCGACACGGAGAGGGTAGTGAAGGAAGGCATTGCCCGCCTGCGCGCCTGGTACCGTGAACTGGGACTGCCTCAAACCATGGGCGAGTTGGGGATTCCCGCCGATGCAGACTATGCCGCCATGGCACAAGCGGCTGTGGATACTTATGGCTCGCGCCTGGGCACGGGCACCCTGCCGGGAGTTCGCCCGCTGGATGCCGCAGCGGCTGAGGCCATCTACCGGGCTGCCATCTGATAACACAATTTGCATGAAAACGAACCTACTACCCTGCACCCTGGCCGCAGCCGCCCTGCTGAGCAGCTGCGGCATTCCCCCGCACAGTTTCAACTCCGCCGAACTACTCGCCCCTCCCGACAAACGGGTAGCCCTCATTAACGGCAGTTATCCCACCCGCTGGCAAAGTGGCTTCACCCCCACCGCCACCTGGCGAAAAGACGGTACAACATACTACGAGGTAACAGTTCAATACGCCAAAGCTCACCGCCCCATCATCCGTGCACTGGATAACGATTTCTACGCCCCTGCTCTATCTCCTGAAGAAACGACAGCCAACTTCACCATCGATTCCTCCCTTCCTGCACAATCCTACCTCATCTCCGACAAAGGAAAAGCTATCCCCAAACACGATTTCAACTTTAATGGAGCCAAAGCGTTACCACCGCATACCCAACCCATCCGCAACGCATACTTCATACACCTGCATGCAGCTTTAGACCGCCCTGGCACAGCAAGCACCTGGCGCACCATAGCTCAGGCACCACTACACGCCACGGACCTCAGCCTGGGAGTTCTTACCAACCTGTGCAAATACACGCTCCTGTACGGCGGCATTATTGTGGCCTCACCCATCATCATCCCCCTGCAATCCTCCCAGCGCCAACAGCAACAAGAGGAATACCAACAGCGAAATCCGCACAAAAAAGTCACCAGCGAGGGACTGTGATGGCTAATGTTTGTCATTGACAAGCGGTGATGGCTTTGATATACTGCGCGTACCATGAAAAAGCGACTCCGCAAAAAGTACCGTGTGGGCGAGTTCCGCGAACTCTGCTTTGAGTTTACCTTTGACTACAAAGGCGATGTAGAAAGCCCTGAGTGTGAAGCATTTCTGCGCCAGTTTGTAGACGAGTGCATCGACGCCAACGGCCTGGAGACCAACGGACTGCTGACCGAGGAGGGCTGCAGCCTGGTGGCCTACGCCGCCGACCCCACCCAGACTACGGAAGCCCAGCGCGATGCTGTGAAGACCTGGCTGGAAGCCCGCGAGGACGTGGAAATTAAGTCCTTCGGCGAGCTGGTGGACGCCTGGTACAACTTCTGATGCACCGCAACCGCTCGGGACGAAATTCCCGCAATAAGACTTAACCTCAGCCGGTGCGGCAGCACCGCATCGGCGTTTTCCACATAGAAACGAAGAATGAAAGAACAGCAGACATCTGAGCAGCCCCTGTTTGCCAAGGGTCTTAAGGGCGTCATCGCCAACGAGACCGGGCTGAGTGATGTGCGCGGTGAGGAAGGGCGACTCCTCTACTGCGGGTATGAGATTGAGGACCTGGTAGACCTCTGCAGTTACACAGAGATTGTCTACCTTCTTCTGAATAAACGACTTCCAAATCGCGACGAACTTGCCGCTCTGGAACAGCGCCTGCGCAATGACCGCGAATTGCCCCAGCCCATTCTGGATTTCTTCAAAACCGCCACCAAAACAGCTCGCCCCATGAGTGCGTTGCGTACAGCCGTTTCCATGCTCGGCATGTACGATGACCGCACGAAGGATCCCAGCCAGATGAAGGAAATCGGCCTTTCCCTCATTGCCAAGATACCAGTCATGGCTGCATACTACTACCGCATCTGCCAGGGGCTGGAGCTGCCGCCCATCCGCACAGACCTGGATGAGGCCGCGCACTTCCTGTGGCTGCTGAAAGGCACCGAGCCGGATCCGCAGGAGGCACATATTCTGGATGTGGCCTACATCCTGCATGCTGACCACGGCATGAACGCCAGCACCTTCTCCGCCCGTGTGACGGCCAGCACCCTTTCCGACATGTACTCTGCCATCACCTCCGCCATCGGTTCCCTGAAGGGGCCGCTGCATGGTGGTGCCAATGAGGCTGTGATTGAGATGCTCAAGGAAATCGGCTGCGAGGAAAATGTGGAATCCTATGTGAACGAAAAGCTTGCCAACCGCGAGAAGATTTTCGGCATGGGGCACCGTGTGTACAAAACTCTCGACCCGCGCGCCCCGCAGCTGCGCCGCATCGCCATCCGCCTCACCCAGACGATTGGTGAGCCCAAGTGGATTCGCATGAGCGACATGATTGCCAAGATGGTGCGAGCCCGCAAAAACCTGAACGCCAACGTGGACTTCTACAGCGCCACAGTGTATTACAGCCTGGGTATTCCCACCCGCATGTTTACCACCGTGTTCGCCATTGCCCGCGCTGCCGGCTGGGTGGCTCAGATTCTGGAGCAGCTGGAGGACAACACCCTCTATCGCCCCCTCTCCCGCTACACCGGGCCGGAAGAGCCCCTGCTCGTGCCCGTGCTCGATATGCGCTGATTTTTTTCTGATGCAAGCCCCGGTCATACGACCGGGGCTTCCTTTTTTGCCAGCACGCAATCGCCAACAAGCCAGTATGCCACAGAAGACGCTTCCCGCGGGGCAGACGCTGTGGTAGAATGAGAGGCAACAATATGGAACTTCCGAAAAATTACTACATACCGACCGTCATCGAAAAGACGGGCCAAGGCGAAAAGGCCTATGACATATACTCCCGCCTGTTGCTGGATCGCGTCATCTTCATCGGCACGGAGATAGATGACACCGTGGCCAACTCTGTGATTGCTCAGCTGCTTTTCCTGCAGATGACCGACCCCAAGAAGGACATTCACATCTACATCAACTCCCCGGGCGGCTCCGTGACAGCAGGGCTTGCCATCTACGACACGATGCAGTTTATCTCCTGCGATATCAATACTTACTGCATCGGCATCGCCGCCAGCATGGCCTCCGTGCTGCTGGCTGCCGGCACCAAGGGCAAGCGCTTCTGCCTGCCGAACTCGCATGTGATGATTCACCAGGTACGCGGTGGTGCCCAGGGTACAGCCGCCGATGTGGAGCGTACCATCAAGTTCATGTTCAGCTTGGATAAGCGCCTCACCGGCATCCTGGCCAAGCACACCGGCAAGGATTTCGACACAGTGAAGGCCGACCAGGACCGCGACAACTACATGACTGCTGAGGAATCCCTTGCCTACGGCCTGGTAGATCGCGTGCTGGAGCACAAAGAGCACGGCAAGAAAGCCTAACGCACCTTTCTCTCATGGCAAAGAAAAAGGAAAAGAGAGTGTGCGTGTTCTGCCGAGAGCAGGAAGGAGATACTTGGCCGGAACTTACCTGGAACGGCATCGACATCTGCTTCACCTGCCTGGAGAACATGCTCTACCAGATGCTGCGCGAGCCTATGGGCGACCAGGCTGCTCAGCACATGCTGCAGCATGTGGCAGAGGCTCATCCGCAGCTCATGCCGCAGGATGACGCAAACGGCACCCCCGTGCTGGACGTGGAAACCCGCGACCAGAACGCCCTGCCCACGCCGGAGGAAATGCACCGCGCGCTGGACAACTACGTCATTGGGCAGGATTTTGCCAAACGCACCCTGTGTGTGGCCGTGTACAATCACTACCTGCGCCTGCGCCAGCCGGAAAGTGAGGACGGCACAGAAATTGAAAAGAGCAACATCCTGCTTGCCGGTTCCACGGGCTCCGGCAAGACCCTGTTAGCCAAAACACTGGCACGTATTCTGGATGTGCCCTTCTGCATTGTGGATGCCACCACACTCACCGAGGCCGGATACGTGGGCGAGGATGTGGAAAACATCGTCCTGCGCCTGCTGCAGGCGGCCAACATGAACGTAGCCAAGGCCGAGCGCGGTATCATCTATGTGGACGAAATCGACAAAATCGGCCGCAAAACGCAGAACGTGAGCATCACCCGCGATGTGAGCGGCGAGGGTGTGCAGCAGGCTCTGCTCAAGATTGTGGAAGGCACGGAGTGCAACATTCCCCCCAAGGGTGGACGCAAACATCCGAACGAGGAGTACATCCGCGTCAACACCAACAACATCCTTTTCATCTGCGGTGGCGCATTCGTGGGGCTGGAGGGCATTATCCGCAAGCGCCTGGGCTCTGCCAGCATGGGTTTTGCCTCCATCGAGGAAGAGCGCGACACCAAGGAATACACCGAGGAGGAGGTGCTGGCCAAGGCACTGCCGGAGGATTTCTTCATGTTCGGCATGATTCCGGAACTCATGGGGCGTCTGCCCATCTTTGCACCGCTCACCACGCTGACGGAAGACCAGCTGGTGAAACTGCTCACCGAGCCGAAGAATGCGCTGGTGAAGCAGTATGCTAAGCTGCTGAAGATGAACAACGTGAAGCTGGAGATAGAGGATAGCGCGCTGCGGGCCATGGCTCGCCAGGCCATCGAACGCGGCACGGGAGCCCGCGCACTGCGTGGCATTTTCGAGCGCATGATGCTCGACATCATGTACACTGTGCCGAGCGATAAGACCATCTCCACCGTCACCATAACCGAAGATGTGGTGCTGGGCAAGGCTCAGCCGAAACTCACACACCGAAAGCCCAGGGCTACCGGCAAAAAGAAGGAGGACAAATAAGTGCCATGCTGGTACTGGGAATCGAGTCGAGTTGTGATGAAACAGCCGTGGCACTCATCGAAGAGGTGCCGGGCGAAGCGCAGCCGCGCCTGCTCAGTTCCGTCATCTCCACGCAGATTCCCCTGCACCGCCTCTATGGCGGCGTGATTCCCGAGCTGGCCTCCCGCAACCACTCCACCAACCTGCCCGGTGTGCTGAAGGAAGCGCTGGAAAAAGCCGACCGCCGCATCGAACAGGTGGACGTCTTTGCCAGCACGGCCGGTCCCGGTCTGGTGGCAGCGCTGCTGGTGGGCAACACCGCGGCCAAGGCTCTGGCTCTGGCCGCCGGCAAGCCCTTCGTGGCGGTTAACCATCTGGAGGGACACATGCTCTCCCCCTTCATTACTCATCCTCAAGGCCTCATCCCCCACCTGGGGCTGGTCGTCAGTGGCGGGCATACCCTGCTGGTGGATGTGCAGGGTTCCGGCAACTACACCCTGTTGGGACGTTCCAGAGACGATGCTGCGGGCGAAGCCTTCGACAAGGTGGCCAAGATGCTGGATTTGCCATACCCCGGCGGCCCCGAAATCGACAAACGGGCAGAGAAAGGCGCCCCCGAGCGATTTAGCTTCCCGCGCCCCATGATGCACGAGCCGCATCTGGATTTCTCCTTCTCCGGGCTCAAGACGGCCGTGCTCTACACCCTGCCCGGGCTGGTGGCAAGCGGCAACCCGAATAATCTGGATGAACAGACTATGTGCGACCTCTGCGCCGGTGTGCGTGCCGCCATTGTGGAGGTGCTCATCTGCAAAGCGTTACGAGCAGCCAAACAGACAGGACACCGCGTACTGGCCGTCAGCGGCGGCGTGTCCTGCAATGGAGCCTTGCGTCGGGAACTGGCAGCAGCCTGCCGGAAAGCCGGCATCGAACTCATCCTGCCGCCCAACAGCCTCACCACGGATAACGCCGCCATGATAGCCTTCGCCGGCCTGCTGCGCGCCCGCGTCGGCGATTTCTCGCCGCTGGATACCCCCGTAGACCCAAACCTGCGCTTGGCAGGCGCACAAACACGAGCCTGACACCATGAGCCTGAGAGACAAACTCGAGGAGATTCTACCCGACCTATTACCGACCCGGGCGGAAGAGGCTATCAAGGGTACTGAGCTCATTGCCCGCGTACGCGCCGTACTGGGGGATTCCTACTCGGATCGCTCCCTGCGCTCCCAATTCTCCTTCATTGCACTGGAGCCGGACTCCTGCCTGGCGCGTGTACCCAATGGCCAGGGATATTACCTGCGAGGGGAGGCAGAAGTCCCCTCCCTGCACAATGTCTTTACAGACGAGGCCGACGGTGACGCCCCGCTCCACAAAGCCTTTGCCCTGGCTGTGCGCCTGTACGACACGGCCGGGCTGGGCGTGTTTGCCTACCCGCCGGATGAAGACAGCTGGGAACACCCCGACCTCGTGGCCGTGCAATGGCCCACCGGCACCACAACGCCGGATGGAGCCTATATCATCGACCCCACCGCGCCGCAACAGCCGGCCTACCGCTCCGTATGCGTGGCTCCGGCAGAAGACGCCGAAGAGTGCCGCCGAGCCTTCTTCCGCACACTGGCCTGTGGCCTGTGGGCGCAAGAGGCAGAGCTGCTCATCGTGGGGGACGATGCCGAGGCTGCCGAGGAGCTCACCCGTCTGGCGGCCCAGTTCGGCGTGGGAGTACGCACCCTCGCTGCCAATGATGAGGTGCTGACGGAGCTGCCGCGGGCGGACGAAATCTTCCGCGCCCCGGCTGCGGATGCGCGAGCCATGCTGGCAGACCTGCAACAGCCGGCACTGGCTCACCCTCGCTACCGCAGTCAGCCCCTGCAGACGGAAGAATACATGCCGGCCACTGCCGCCGCCCGTCAGTGGGCAGAGGGTTGCATTGCCCGTGGTCGCATCGAGCCCTGGGAGCACCGCGTAGCCGTAAACTGATTCATCACCACCACCATGGGAAAGCTCAAACAGTTCATCAGACAGCGCGGCATCTTTTTACTCATGCTGCTGGCCGGGCTGTATTATGGTGCCTTGGCACTGTGGAACCTGAGCAATACCCTCCTCTATGCTCACGAAGCCGTGGTGGTACCCGCCACCGTGGTGGATGTGCGCCAGCGCCCCTTCGAATCATTTACCGAGGCGCTCAAATACGGCAACCTGCCCTGGAATGGCGACGTAGCCTACAAACCTATCCTCGCCTTCAGCATGCCCGGCGGCTTCCGCACCAGTGCCCTCACCGCTCCGGATCTGGATAACGAGGACTACACCTGCGGTGCTCAGCTGGAGCTGCTCACGCACCCGCAGGATCCCACCCACTGCCATGTCTACAAGTGGAAGTTCCTGTGGGGAGCAGACTGCATGCTGCTTGCTCTCTCTCTCTCGCTGGGATTGCCCGCCTGGTTTGTACTCTTCCCCCGCAAGCGCCGCGCTGCCGTACGCAAGCCCACCCAGCGCCCGGCTCAGCCGAAAGCCCCTGCGAAATCTCAGACTCCGCCCCGCCGAGCCCCCGAGCCGGAGCAGCCGACCTTCACTCTGGAGTCATCCCCCACACCGCCTCCAGCCAAAAAGCCTCGCGCTCCGCGCAAGAAAAAAGAAGAGGCCCCCGATGCCCCCAAAAAGCCCCGTGCTCCGCGCAAGAAAAAGGAAGTCGACCCGAATGCGCCCCCCAAGCCACGCAAGCCAAGGAAGAAAAAGACCGAGGTGTAAGTTTTCCTATCTCACAATAACACCTATGAACATGCGACACATCATCACCACAGCCATTTCCGGACTACTACTCAGCTGCTGTTCCGATAATGCCCTCCGCTCCGAGATTATTCAGGAAGCAGCCTCAGCTGCAACAACGACAGAAATCATTGTGAATCATGAGTTCATCCCCCATGAGTTCATTGCTATACGTCTGAATGATGAAGACTCGGCCATCGTGCGCAACATCGTTCAACAAGGTTCCGCGGCCACATACAGTCCGGCGAATATCGCAATTCCGCACCCCGGGTTAACCATCACCTGTATTTGCTGGACAGACGCCGACAACAAGAAAGAATGGCTGAATCTGGAGTTCATATGGAGCAAGAGCAAAGAAAAAGAAGAACTGGCTCGACTGGCGGAACAGAAGGATAACACAGGATGTATGCCCCCGCAAATTGTCCTGCCGGATGCAGCATACAAATCACTTATGGACTTGCCCGCCATCCGGGAAGCCAGAGAGAAAGTCCAGCAATTCAAAAAAGACGTTGCAAACTAAAACGCAGAGATACCCACTGTCCAGGCTAACGCCTCACGAGTCCCATTTGTCGAGCTTAGGGGGGCTTGTCGGGAAAGGCGTTGATTATTCTATCGAAGGTAAAATCTTCAGGCCGCATGGGTTTGCCCCAGACATATTAGGGATTGACTCCTCCCGGAATATATGGTAGGCTTGTGCCCGCGGGAACAAGCCCGTGCCAACATAAAACATTAACCTGACTTTCAAGACAATGAAGAAAATCGCCATTTTTGCCCTGCTGACCGCCGCCATTGCTCAGGCCGACATGCTGACAGCCGTGAAGGATGCCGCCGTGAACGAAGCCAAGAACCAGGCTACCGCCGCCATTACCGAGAAAGTGAATGCCGCTACAGCCGGTGCCGCTGACAGCACCTCCGGCATTGCAAGCAAAATAGCTGATGCTCAGGCCAAGGCCGATGCCGTGGCTGCCGACATCGAGGCTAAGAAGCAGGCTGTAGAAGCCATCAAAACACAGGCAGAAGCTGACGCTGCTGCCGTAAAAGCTTCCCGCGAGGCCACCGAAAAAGCGATAAAAGAACAGGCCGCAGCAGCCAAGAAAGCAGCAGCAGATAAGAAGGCAGCCAGCAAGGCCAATGCCAAAAAGAATGCCACTAAAGCTACCAACAAAGCTGTAAACAAGGGGCTCAACAAGCTTTTCAAGTAAAGCGCACCAGAGAGCAGCATGCCTCCATGCTACCATGAAAACTCTCATAACCATGCTTCTTATGCTTGCGCTGCTGCCCACAGCAGCGCAAGCTCAGTACGGCAGAACGCGAGACAAGTTACTCCCGGTCATCAACCCGCCCACTCGCCACCAGAACGGCCAGTGGCGCTCCATTAATCCGAAGCAGGGGCCGATGAATCCGGCACCGGGGGCTCTGAACCCGGCTCCGAGCCTCAGGAATCCCGCGAGGGCACTCAGGAATCCCAAGCCCGTCGATGTCCGCCCGCGTCAACCGCGCCGCCGTTATTAACTGCCCATCCCCGCGCTCCGGCGGAAAGATTTCCTCGACATTTTTACCTGAAAAAACCTGATATTTGAAAAAAGACGCAAATTTGGCTTGCCAAAAGCGTGCAATTAGAGTATAAGAGGCGACCACCTCTCCGCAGTGATGCGGGATTAACCTTTTACACAACACACAAGATATGTCCAAGCACTCCACACTCAAAGCAACCGGTACCGTTGGCGGTAAGCGTTCTGTCCTCAAGCGCTTCGAGCGCGTTAAGCTCATGAAGGAGCGCGGCCAGTGGAAGGAGGGTCAGAGCCCCATCGGTCTTCCCAAGACCAAGTTCGAGGCCTGATGCCGCCCATTCCTCCCCTCTCTGCATGAGCGGGGCATTCAACAGATATTTTTCCGGAGCCTCTCGGTATTCACGTGCCGCGAGGCTTTTTTACAACCCGATGTGAACCCGGCGCGAAAGCGTCCCAACAAGAAGACTAGACATGACAGAAGAGAACAGCAGTTACCCGCCCGCCCCCGAAGGCAGCGTGCGTCTGAACAAGTTTCTGGCAGCCTGCGGATATGAGTCCCGCCGCGCTGCCGACCGCCTGATAGCAGAAGGGCGAGTGGAAGTGAACGGCAAGGCCGTGGATACCCCCGGTCTGCGCGTGCTTCCCACGGATTTTGTGAAGGTGGATGGCCGCCATGCCACCCCCAAGGAAGAGGTTGTGCTGCTGCTCAACAAGCCGCGTGGCTATGTGTGCAGCCGCGATGCACAGGGCGCCATTGGCACAGTATACGATTTGCTGCCGCCCAAGTACCGCTACGCCAACTATGTGGGGCGTCTGGATGCCGACAGTGAAGGGCTGATTATTTTCACCAACAACGGCACCCTCGGCCAGAGCATCGGCCACCCCAGCGGCGGAATCGAGAAGGAGTACTGGGTAACTCTTGACCAGGCTTTCGACAACAGTGTGCTCATTCAGCTGCTCAAGGGAGTTCGCATTCCCGAGGGGCAGGCCAAGGCCAAGTACATCTCCCGCCTGAGTGCCCGCCGCGCCTGCGTGGTGCTGGAGCAAGGGCTCAAGCGCCAGGTGCGCCAGATGTTCTCCTGCCTGGGGCTGCGCGTGAAGAAGCTGGTGCGCGTGCGCATCGGTTCTCTGTGGGGCGGCGACCTCGAGCCCGGTCAGGCAACCCTCATGACTGCCGAGCAGATAGCTCAGGCCACCACGAACCCGCGCCGCCGCAAAGGGCTTATCGGAGCCAAACAGGCATTCAAACCGCGTCCTCAGATGGGGCACTCTGCCGCGACGCAGGATGATGATGACGATAACTACGTCTTCAACCCCGATGACTTCGAAACAGAAGAGGAAGCACTGGAGACATCTACCAAGTTTACTGCCGGCGAGGCCTTTGAGCCGGAGCGCGATGATACCCGACGTCCCTTTGGCCGCGCCCCCCGCAACCGCCGCGTGTTTACCGGCGATGACCGTGGCCCCCGCCGCGCCTTCGGCAACGACCGCGGGGAACGCCGCAGCTTTGGCGACCGCGAGCGCCGTTCCTTTGGCAACGACCGCGGGGAACGCCGCAGCTTTGGTGACCGCGAGCGCCGCTCCTTTGGCAACGACCGCGGGGAACGCCGCAGCTTTGGCGACCGCGAGCGCCGTTCCTTCGGCAACGACCGCGGGGAACGCCGCAGCTTTGGTGACCGCGAGCGCCGTTCTTTCGGCAACGACCGCGGGGAACGCCGCAGCTTTGGCGACCGCGAGCGCCGCTCCTTCAGCAACGACCGCGGGGAACGCCGCAGCTTTAGCGGAGAGCGCAAGAGCTTTAACCAGCGTCCCTCATTTGGCGAGCGCCGCAATACACGCACTTTCAACAAACGCCGCCCGTACGATAAGGGGCGCGGCGAGTAAACTGCTATCTTACACGCAAAGGCTCCGCTGGTGCGGAGCCTTTTTTCTGATGTTAATGCGTCAGATGCTTCAACACACACTCAGATTTCACATCACATACAACATGAAGATTTTCAACCGGCTTGTGTTCATTGCCCTGCTCTGTATGCCCCTGGCAGCTCAGGAAAAGCCTTTACCCTCTCCCACAGCAACCGCACAGAATGCAGAACAGGACCCAGACCTTGCGGAACTGACACGCAAGGCAGAAAGCGGCGATACCGACGCCACACAGCAGATCTACACAGCCTATGCCTTGTTGGGCAACACCGAGCAGGCAAAAGCCTGGGCTGCACGCTATGAGGAACAGCTGACGAGCAAATCCGAAAGCGGGGATACCCAAAGTATGATGCAGCTGGCCACAGCCTATCTCAAAGGGCAGGACTACATGCCTCAGGATTTTGGCAAAGCCGTAAATTGGTTTGTGCGGGCTGCGGAATCCGGACAACCGGCAGCTGCCTTCATTCTGGGCGAACTCTTCAGCCAGCAGAACAATACGGCAGAGGCAGATAAATTCTACCGCATGGCATACGCGGAGTATGAAAAGCTCACGGCGGCCATATCCGGAGAGCCGACCACCGCGCAGCGCAATGCCCTCTACTGGCAGGGCTATATGCAGCTCATGGGTATCGGCACTGCAAAAAATGCCGCCGAGGGTATATCAAAAATGGAACAGGCCGATAACGCCTGGGCCTGGAGCCAGCTCTATAAGTGCTATGTAAAAGGCATCGGTGTGGAAAAAGACGCAGAGCGCGCCATTGGCTATGCCCGCAAGCTGGCAGATGAAGCAAAGGATGGCATGATGGCCTGGGTGGTAGGTTCTGCTTACCTGGAAGGGAAGAATGCACCGAAAGACGAAACACTGGGACGCAAGTACCTGGAACTGGCAGCAGACGCCAACATAGCAGAAGCGATTTACCACAAGGGTACACTCCTGCTGGCCGAAGGCAAGACAAAAGAGGCGTTCGACTGCTTTAATCAGGCCGGCAGCATGGGACTGCCCGCCGCCATGACAGCCACGGCAAAGCTGCTTCTTACCGGCGCCGATGGAGTGGAAAAGGATGAATCCCGGGCGCTGAACATGCTCCAGACAGCCAGCGACTACTATAATGACCTGCGAGCCCCGTATGAGCTGGGGCTGTATTACGACAGCGTGGGTGAACCGGAACTTGCCAACAACTGGTACCGCATTGCCAGCGACCGCGGCGTCATCGAAGCCATGGCTCGCCGAGGACTGCTGCACATCACCCCCAACTCCGGTGTGAACTGGAGCCCCACACAGATGTACCGCTGGTGGCGCACCGGCAGCGACGCGGGAGATGCTACCTGCTCGCGCTACCTCAACCTCTTCCTTTTCGTGTTCATTCCGCTGGTGCTTATTCTTACATTCGGCGTGCCTATCCTTGTGGTACATCTTCTTAATAAGAAAGCGCAGGCAGAAGAGGAACAACCACCTACCACGGATGCTGACAAGTAAACAGTTGAGTATAGGGCGCATCGCGCTGAATACAGAAGGCGGGCTCATCACCCGCCTTTTTCTGCCAGGCGAAGCGCCTCCGGCACCTCCTCCCGCTGCAGGCACCCTGCCGGACCTCGCCTTCACGCAACTGGAGGAATACCTGGCCGGCACCCGCAAGCACTTCCAACTGCCTCTGGCCACACCACAGGGCACCCCGCTGCAACAGGACATCATGCAGCGCATCTGCACCATCCCCTACGGGCACACTGCAACCTATGGCAGCATGGGACCCGCCCGAGTTGTCGGCAGCGTGTGTGCCGGCAATCCCCTGCCCATCCTACGCCCCTGCCACCGTGTGCTGCCGGCCCAACACCCCCCTGGCCATTACCGCGGCGGTAAGGCGCTCAAACACTTGCTGCTGACTTTGGAAACAGGGCAAAGGCATTTAATGCCCGTCCCCGGCTAAATGCAAACTTTGTCAACCTGCCTGTCATACGCACGCGAGCTTCCTCCATCGTCGGTCTCGGCAGCCTGACGCCTCGCAACTTCTCTATATGATTTCAATTTACAAGCATTTTTTCCAAAGCATTTGATGGGTGCGGAACTTTTTGCTTGTTTTTCAGCACAAAATAATTTACACTGCGGGCAGTGTATGAAGAAGCTACTCCTCGTCATTCCCCTCATGCTTGTATGTATTGCAACTACGCTGTGCAACATGAGTTGCAGTTCCATTGGAGTAAGCAGTAATCTGGGCGCCAGGCTGGACAGCATCGGCAAAAGCATCCCCATCGCCCGCGCGACCGGTGCCAAATACACGCTGAATGACAAGCTTTATTCTGAGTGTGAGGTAAGCTACCGGAGCGTCAATACACCTATACTTCAGTTCAAATTCGGCCACTTGTACCACTGGAATGACCATGTAGACGCGCCCGCCTCTCCCGCTGAGCGTTATCTGTTGGCATTAAACGAACATGAAATCATTTCAGCCAGAGATTTTGATTATAAACAAGCCACTCGCAGCACCAAACCCAAATTCATAGGTCATGGTGTACCTTCCCGGTACTGCACCCAATACCTCCTTCTGAGTGCCGATTTTGCTAACAGTCCATGGGATACACAGGTAAACTTTCTGCCGGAGCGACGCAGCACAGGCAACTACCTGCGTACGCCGTTGGTGGCCGCAGTTTCCTGGGGGATAGATGTGCCCCTCACTCTGGCCGGGAATGCCATTCTTTACACACTCACGGGCGTAGGTTGCCTGATAGATGCCGTCTTATGAAAAAACTCCTCTCCCTTCTTTCCCTGTTGCCCTTGCTGACCGGCTGCTTTGCCACCTGCAATCTGGGCGATACTCTCGACAGCATTGGCAAAGCAGTGCCAACCGCTGTACATAAATACGGAACACAGAAAGTCTATGAACTGGATGGCACCATCTACATGGAAGCAGAACTAGCCTACAAGCGAATAGAGCGCGGCGTCCTCCACTGGGTTATCGGCCACGCCTACGGCGGCAAGGGATATTACGACAAGCCGGAGCCCGGCCTGAATGCCCCGCCACCTCAGCAGGTTCTTATCTGTATGGATGCCGCAAAGCCAACTGTCGTTTACCCAAAAGACTTTGACTACAAACGAGCCCGAGCCATGAGCACCGATGAATTGGATAAAAAGGATTTCACCTTTCGGCTCACCGGAGAGTTACGCAACGACTGGCGCCCCCTGAGTGCCACGCTGACGGGTACCACAGAAGAACTGAACTGCCTGCCCGAACTGCGCAGCCGCGGTAACAGGATGAGGACTCCGCTCGTTGTGCTTCTTTCTTACGGCATTGATGTTCCCCTCTCCGTGATAGGCAGTCTGCCGTTTGCCGCAGTCGGCCTTGTCGTGCTACCCTTTGTACTTTTTCTCGAGTAATTTCCCCACACACAATGAAATCGATTCTCCCACTTTTAGCCCTACCGGCCCTACTGCTCTCCAGCTGTGTCTCCAGCAACATCGGAGCCAAACTGGACAGCATCGGCAAAGCCGTACCCACCATTCACCTCAACAATCCTCAGCTCTACGAACTGAACGGCGACTACTACACGGAATGCGAGGTACGCTATATGCGCTACGCTCCCAACCTGATGGATTGGTACCCGGATCCTATACACTGGGGCATGCGGGCCCAATACGAAGACGCCCAACCCTATCTGAACACGCCACAACCGGAGCGTTACCTGCTGAAGCTGGACGAAAAAGCCCCCCGACTAGTAAAAGCAGCGGAATTCGACTTCCGGAAAGCACGCCGCATCAAACATGAAGCACTCCCCAAAGATGTAAGACTCAAGATTCCGGGCTCCATCTGTACCGGCTGGCATTTCTGGAGTGCCGACCTACTCAAAGACAAGGGTGACCCCCGGGAACTCGCCATCCTGCCGGAGCAGAGAACCCTCGGCAACTACCTGCGCCTCCCCCTCGTTGCAGCCATATCCTGGGGCGTGGATGTCCCCCTCAGCATCGCCACATCCGTCGTAACAGCCACCACCGGTACCACCTGCCTTTTCATCAGCTTCTACATCTGCGGCGAGACGTTTCATTAATAAACAATACCAGCCCCTGCTTTTCACAAGGACTTTTTACGGCGCAAGCCTCACCCCTCATTCCGTATACGGTAGCGAATGTAGTGCATGAATCCCACGGCGAGAAGCAAGGGGAAAGCAGCGGCCGCCACCCGAACGGATATAAGATTAAGCCCGGCAAGTATTCTCCATTCCAGAAAATAGGCAATGGAAGCTGCCACCAATCCGGGAAGCAAGGGCCACAAAAACGCGCGAAAACACACGCGTTGCCAGCGGCCGGTCGGCAAAAGCTCCGCAAGAACCCATAATATGGGTATATACAGGCCTATAAACAACGGCACAAGTATAAGATACTCCCACCACAAAAAATCATCCCGGCATATTGCCACGGCAACTCCGGCTAACGCCTGCAAAACAAAGAGCCCAAACCCAGCCACCAGAGCCAGCAGCACGCGCCCTGCTCTGAGAAGCCCGGCGCGCTCTGCCGGAGTGGCCACTCGGAGGGAACGGCGCAGGTTCGGCAATAATCCGGCCAACAGAAAACCGGCAACACTCCCCCACAAGAAGACAGCGCGCAGTGCCTCCCACGGAATCTCCTCAACAGAGCCACAATCTCCACAGGCCACGGCAAATATGCCCAACGCTGCCAGCAAGCCCAGCCCGGTTCCCAATCGGGTACTCCACACAGCACGCCGGGAAATGAGCCACGGCATCACAAGCCCAGCCCCGGCGGCGGTCAGATAGCACCACATGCGCGCCCACACTTCATCCGGGCTGTAGGGACCGTCCTGCCACATGGCACACACGGCCAGGCAAACAAACAGGCAGCACAAAAGCGCACCTACACTCCAAAGTTTACATTCTCTGCTCATACTCTTTGCTTACTACGGATACAAGACACTGCTGTAGCGAGCAAAAAAGCTACCACACTTCCCCACAACACCAGGAAACACAATATGGAGCCAATCCAGCCGTCCATCGGTAATTGCATATCGTATCGCCCCAATGACTCAGACAACACAAGCAGCAGCGCAACCACAGACACGCTGCCCGGTACAACAGCCCATCGATTCCGGCATGAGATAAGCCATGGCATCAACAGAGCACCCAATACGGCAACAAGATAGCACCACATCTGACACCACACATTAAAGCTCCCGGAAAAACAAGCTACTATAAAGCTATTCAGGGCAAACACCAGAAGCAGGCCCCCCCATATCCCTCCGGCTCCCCATACCAGCAGCAATCTCATTGCTCGCGCACTCATATTAAGTTAGAGTCACTAACGCGCCACCGCGTTCAATTTTCACACATTCTTGCGCTGCACGATGCTGATATTCTTTTGCAGACTGCCACGTTTGCGGGCACGGATGGCTTCCATTTGCTTCGGGCTGGGAGCGCCGTTAAGCCGATGGTCGAGCTCATCGCAGAGAGCCCGGCGAGCGAGGAAGCGGTTTATCTCGCGCTCCCGCTCGCGGTGGCATTTAATGACAATTCCCGTGGGGCGATGAATCAGACATACCGCATTGTTCGTTTTGTTGACTTTCTGCCCTCCCTTGCCGCTGCCGCGCACAAAGGACTCCTCCAGGTCGCGCTCGTATATTTCGAGCGCCTTCATGCGCTCGACAAGTTCCAGTCGCTTCTGCTGAGATACCGCCATAATGTGTCTTGAGCCACAGAGTCGCGCTCTGCCGGACAGTGCGCGACTCTGTGTAGTAAAAGCGTATGAGCGGCTTACTCTGTCACACGCAGAGCCGCAGCCTGCTCTTCGGTAAGCTCGATGCACTGCCAGGGCAGGCCGTACTTGTTGAGAGCATCCATGAAGGGATCCGGGTCGTTCTGTTCCATATTGAACACGCCTTCCCCGCTCCAGGTGCCGGTCATAATCATGCGACCGCCAATGGCTGCGGGAACACCGGTAGTGTAGGAAATGGCCTGAGAGCCCACCTCGCGGAAGCACTCCTCGTGGTCGCAGATGTTGTAGATGTAAACAGCCTTGTACTTGCCATCCTTCTTACCCTGAATGACGCAGCCGATGCAGGTGCGGCCGTGCGTGGTCTTGCCCAGGTCGCCGGGGTCGGGAAGAACAGCCTTCAGGAACTGCAGAGGCACAATCTCCACGCCATTATACATCACAGGGTCGATGCGGGTCATACCCACATTCTTCAGCACGGTGAGGTGGTTGATGTAGTTGGGGGAGAAGCTCATCCAGAACTGAGCACGCTTAATGGTGGGGATATGCTTCACAAGGGATTCCATCTCCTCGTGGTACATGCGGTAAATCTCGTAGGTACCCACGCCATCCGGGCAGGTAAAGGGCTGGTGCATGCTCATGGCACCGGTCTCCTGGAAATCGCCGTTCTCCCAGTGGCGGCAGGGGGCAGACACCTCGCGGATGTTGATTTCCGGGTTGAAGTTGGTAGCGAAAGCCTGGCCGTGGTCGCCGCCATTCACATCGATGATATCGAGGTACTCAATCTCGTCGAAATGGTGCTTGAGAGCCCAAGCGGTGTAAACGTTGGTCACACCCGGGTCGAAACCGGAACCCAGCAGAGCATAAAGACCGGCCTTCTTAAAGCGCTCCTGGTAAGCCCACTGCCAGCTGTACTCGAACTTGGCCACGTCGCGAGGCTCATAATTGGCAGTGTCCATATAGTTCACTCCGGCCTCAAGACAGGCATCCATGAGGGGGAGGTCCTGATAGGGCAGTGCCACATTGAGCACGAGGTCGGGCTGCACCTCCTTAATGAGAGCCACCGTGGCGGCCACATTGTCGGCATCCACCGCATGGGTGGTAATCTGCACGCCGCTGCGGGCCAGCACATCGGCCGCAATCGCATCGCACTTGCTCTTGGTACGCGAAGCCAGATGGATGTTCTTGTAAACATCTGCCATCTGGGCACACTTGTGAGCCACCACATGGCCCACACCACCAGCTCCGATAATGAGTACAGTGTTGTTCATTGCGCGGTAAGAGTGCCTTATCACCACATAAATGTCAAGCATGAAGTAGCGTTTAGTCACCGCATGACATAAACGCGTTTTTTTACAACAAAAAACGCGGTTTCCCCTATATCATGCGACACGGCAAAGGCTGCACTCCCGATGGCATGAAGGTCTACCCCACACCGGGTATACAGCCTGAGGATAATTTTGAACTCTAAGCTCAGCGCAGGAATACACGCAACAGCTTCTCAGCAAATGGCTTGTAAGGATGATAGCGCATGGGCAAATCCAGCCAGTTCGCCTTGGTGAGCACAGATTTGTAGTGCGTGAAGGTATCGAACCCGGCCTTGCCATGGTAGGAGCCCATGCCACTGTCGCCCACACCGCCGAATGGCAGGCCGTGTACGGCGAGGTGTATGATGGTATCATTCACGCAGCCACCACCGAAGGAAAGGTGGTTGACAAAACGCTTCTCATTGGCAGAGCAGGTGGTGAAGAGATAGGAAGCCAGCGGGCGAGGACGGCTGAGCACAAACTTCTCGACCTCCTCCCACTTATCCCAGGTGAGAATGGGCAGGATGGGGCCGAAAATCTCCTCCTTCATGCAGGGAGACTCGGGTGTGACGTCATCGAGCAGAGTGGGAGCAATGCGGAGGGTGGCAGGGTCACCCTGCCCGCCAATGAGGGCCTTGGCGCCCTGCATGAGCCCCATGAGGCGATTGAAATGCTTCTCGTTGACAATGTGCGTGAAGGTTTCATCCTTCAGCGGTTCCTCACCCAGCATGCGCTTTACCTCTGCACAGTATGCGGTAATGAACTCCTGTTTGCGGCTGCTGTGAATAAGCAGGTAATCGGGAGCCACACAGGTCTGCCCCGCATTGAGGATTTTGCCGAAGGCGATGCGACGGGCCGCTACGCGAATGTTGGCGGTTTCGTCCACAATGCAGGGGCTCTTGCCGCCCAGTTCCAGCGTTACGGGGGTCAGATGGCGGGATGCTGCCTCCATCACCACATGCCCCACCACCGGGCTGCCGGTAAAGAAGATATAGTCGAACTTCTCCTTCAGCAAAGCACCTATTTCATTACGCCCGCCCAGCACGGTGGTCACATACTCTGCCGGGAAAATGCTGGCCAGCATCTCAGCAATCACCTGAGATGTGGCTGGAGACATGGAAGAAGGCTTCACTACAGCGCAGTTGCCGGCAGCCAGAGCTGCGGCCAGCGGATCCAGACAAAGCAGGATGGGATAATTCCAAGGGCTCAGGATAAGCGTCACGCCGTAGGGCTCCGGCTGCACACGACAGGTGGAGGGGAACTGAGCCAGCGGGGCCATCACCTTCTTCGGGCGGCTCCAGCGGCGCAGGTGGCGGATATTCTCGCTCAGACCGGCCAGCACCATACCGATTTCGGTCATGTAGGTTTCCGTACCACACTTACCGAGGTCTTTCTGCAGAGCCTCAGCAATACGCGGCTCCCACTCAATGATGGTTTTCTTCAGTTTTTTCAGTGCAGCCAGGCGGAACTTCACATCGCGCGTGGCGTGAGTGAGGAAAAATGTGCGTTGTTTTTCGACAAGCTCGTGCATAATCAGTAGGCGGCGTTAAGGATTTCGATAACCTGAGATTCATCCGCAGCGCGCGGATTGACAATAAGAGCGCCATCATTCACGGCCACTTCCGCCACATGAGCAAAGGTATCGCGCACCACCCCGGCATCGCTCAGCGTCAGGGGAATGCCACAAATATCGTGCAGCTTGCGGCCCAACGCGACAACGGCCTCAATGGCAGCCTCTGCCCGCTTCTCTGCCGGCGTAGCCATAGCGGCCTCCATACCCACCAGCAGAGGCAGAAGCTCGGCATATCCCTGTGCACAATGGCTCAGGTTGTAACGCATCACATGCGGCAGAAGAATCGTCATGGCCACGGCATGCGGCACATGGCACACACCGCCCAGTGCGTGCCCTATGGCATGCACGGCTCCCACCATAGAATTGGAGAAGGATATACCGGCCATTGTGGACGCCAGAGCCATGGCAAAACGCGCCTGCTTGTTGCTGCCATTGCGCGTGGCCTCCACCACATTCTCTGCAATCATGCGGATGGCAGCCGTGCCGTATGACGTGCTGAGGGGGTTAGCCTGCTGGCAGGTGCAAGCCTCAATGGCATGCACCAGGGCATCCATACCGGTGGTCGCAGTAGCCTTGGGCGGCAGCCCGACCGTCATGCGCGGGTCAATCACAGCGGCATCCGGCTCCACATAGGGAGAGAGAAACTCCATCTTCACGCCATTCGAATCATTGCGAATCACCGCCACACCGGTGCATTCCGAGCCGGTTCCCGCGGTTGTGGGCACCACAATAAAGGGCACATGCTTTCCGCGCACCAGGTTATCCAGCCCGCTGAGAGACAGGATATCCTGCTTATTCTGCGAGAGCACCAGGCGCACGCCCTTGGCCGTATCAATCACCGAGCCGCCACCCACAGCCACGATGGAGTCGCACCCCTGCTCTCGGTAGAACGCCGCAATATGGTTCACCACCGCCAGAGAGGAATCCACCGGAATATCCGTAAAGGTGGCAGCGGGTTCCACGCCCTCGGACTCCATGGCTTTAATCACCGTAGCCAGTGTGCCGATTTTTGTCAATACTGCGTCAGAAAGCATCAGGGGTTTCGAGGCGCCCATCAGCTCCAGCTCAATCGCAATACGCTCCAATGCCAGCTCGCCGCAGAGCAGTTTAACAGCATTCTGAAATTCAAAATATGGTACCATAATCACTTGGAAAGTTTGTATTTACAGGTCAGGAAGCCCAGCAGTATGCGGGCATAGGCGCGCAGAAAACACACCTCGGTTTCCGGCACATCCGTCATGATGCGCCGCGTCATAATTTTCGGGAAGAGGTAGGCCTCCACCAGGTTCACCAGTCGGGCCAGGCGCATCACATCCGCCACCTCGCCGCCCATGGTGAACGCATGGCGGGCGTATGCCTGGGACAAGCCCATTTGCCCGGTGAAAAGCTGAAAGGCCAGCGGCATGCTCTTAATACGCAAAGCACAAGCCGGGTGAGCCAGAGACGGCAGGCGCCGCAGCTCCCGCCCATCCCATTCCACATAAAGAGAGGGGCCGTTGTGACCGGTACGAATAGCGTAGCTGAGCCCCTCCGGCATGCGCTCAAACTCTTTTACCACGCGACTGTCCAGCGCCCGCAGCTCGATGAGGGCAGCATGCACAAAGCGCAGCACAATAGCCACTACGAAAGATTGCAGAAAACGCATACCGTTTAGACCTCCTCTCGTTTGGCCGCAGCACGGCGCAGGCGATCCATCATGGCACATCCCAGCCCCGTCTCGGGCAACTCTTCTGCCACAATCACCTGCACATCCTCGTTCTCATCCATGGCACGCATCACCGCAAACAGGCGCACGGCAGCCTCGGCCAGACGCCCACTCCCCGGAGAAAGCGGCATCACCTCAGTCCAGCAGTCCTGCTGCGCCAGCTCGGACTCACCTTCGTAACTGATGAGGCCATAGCTCACCCCCGCCTCCGGCACAAACGCCTCGCGGGGATTCCAGAGCATGAGCGGCTTTCCGGGTGCATAATGGCTCTTCAACTGGCCGGGAGCACTGGGCAATACATCATCAGCAACCTTCCCCTTACCGGGTTTGAGCACACGGCAGATACCACGCAGTTTTTCGCGGGTGATGGGGCCCTCGCGCAGCAGGCGCACGGCAGGCTTCCCCTTCTCATCCAGACAAGGCATCAATATCGTGCTCTCCAGACCTTCCGAACAGGCACCGGCATCCAGCACCAGCGGAATACTGCCCCCTAGCTCCTTCACCACAGCCTGAGCACTCGTGGGAGATATGTGGCCAAAACGATTCGCACTGGGTGCTGCGATGGGATGCTCCAGCGCACGCGCCACTCCACGCATCACCTCATGGCTCGGCACACGGCAGGCCACGGTGGGCAAGCCACTCGTCACAATGTCGGGAATGATGGATTTGCGCGGCAGCACCAGCGTCATTGGCCCCGGCCAGAACTCTTTTGCCAGTTTATCCACCAGCTCCTGTAGCTCAGCCGGCACCTCCGTGTAGTCCTTAATGTCCTTTGCCCGTGCAAAATGGCAGATAAGCGGATCAAAACTCGGCCTCGCCTTCACGGCAAACACATTCGCCACGGCCTCCGTGTTGAGAGCATCCGCCCCCAAGCCGTACACTGTCTCTGTGGGGATGGCTACCAACCCACCATCCGCCAGCACGCCGGCTGCCTCTTTATACACACTGCGGCAGTCCTCCAGCGGGTCTACCTCCATCACTCGTGTTTCCATGCGCGTCATCATACCCCCTAGCGGCAGCTTTGTCAATGAGAAACACGCCTTTTCCCGAGAAAGTTCGATACTACTCTAAGTTTAAAATATACATTACAGGCAAAAAAAGCGCGACAGTGAACGGATTTCGGGGTTGACTTTACGCCCACAAACAGGCATAATTGCTGCGTTATGAAGAAACCCGTAACCGTGACCGTGACCGGCGCTGCCGGCAATATTGCATACTCTCTGCTGTTCCGCATTGCAGCCGGCGAAATGCTGGGTGCCGACCAGCCCGTTATCCTGAAGCTTCTGGAAATCACCCCCTGCCTGGACAAGCTGAAAGGCGTGGTGATGGAGCTGGAGGACTGCGCCTTCCCGCTGGTGCAGGAGATTGTTCCCACCGATGATCCCACCGTGGCCTTCAAGAACGCCGATTGGTGCATGCTCGTGGGTTCTGTGCCCCGCAAGGCCGGCATGGAGCGTAAGGATCTTCTTTCCATCAACGGCAAGGTATTCGTGGGCCAGGGCAAGGCCATTGCCGAGAATGCCGCTCCCGGCTGCAAGGTATTCGTGGTGGGCAACCCCTGCAACACCAACTGCCTGATTGCCATGCACAACGCCACCGGCATGCCCAAGGAGAACTTCTTCGCCATGACCATGCTCGATGAGTACCGTGCCAAGGCTCAGCTTGCCGCCAAGGCCGGCGTGGCCGTGTCCGATGTGACCAACATGACCATCTGGGGCAACCACTCCGCCACACAGTACCCGGACTTCACCAACGCCAAGATTTGCGGCAAGCCCGCTACCGAGGTCATCACGGACTCCGAGTGGCTTAAGACAGACTTCATTAAGACCGTCCAGCAGCGTGGTGCCGCCATCATTGCCGCCCGCGGTCTTTCCTCCGCCGCTTCCGCAGCGAATGCTGCCCTCATGACCGTGAAGAACCTCACCACTCCCACAGCTGAGGGTGACTGGTACTCCGTGGCCCGCTACAGCGACGGCACCAAATACGGCCTGCCCGAGGGTATCATCTGCTCCATGCCCAGCCGCACGGAGGCAGACGGCACCCTCACCATCGTGGAGGGCCTGCCCATCGACGAGTTCTCCCGCGGCAAGATTGACGCCTCCTGCGCCGAGCTGCTCGAGGAGCGCGCCGAGGTGCTTGGCTAAAAGCCGGGCATACCCAACCTTGTTCTGCAACAGCCTGCACTACGCAGGCTGTTGTTTTTTTTGCAGCGTATTCAGAATCCACCTTCTGTGTCATTCTCCGGCATGTTATCTTGACGCCTCGCGCACGCAATGGTAGACTGTCGTTTGCAAACCATGGGTAAGACATTATACAGGAAAGTTTGGGACGCACATACGGTAGGCATTCTGCCGGATGGTCGTACGCAGCTCTTTATAGCCACACATTTTGTTCACGAAGTGACCTCCCCGCAGGCCTTTGCCATGCTGCGGGAGCTGAACCTACCTGTATTACACCCAGAGCGCACCTTCGCCACGGTGGATCACATCATCCCCACGGATAATCAGGCAGAGCCTTTTGCCGACCCTCGGGCACAGACCATGCTCAATGCACTGCGCAGCAACTGCGAGGGTGCCGGAATACGGTTGTTTGACCTTCCCACGGGTAATCAGGGCATTGTACACTCCATCGGGCCGGAGCTGGGCATCACCCAGCCGGGGATGACGATTGTGTGCGGTGACTCCCACACCGCCACTCACGGTGCTGTGGGCTCCATAGCCATGGGCATCGGCACCACCCAGGTGCGAGATGTGCTGGCCACACAGACCCTCGCCATGCTTCCACTCAAAGTACGCAACGTGCGCGTGGAGGGGAGCTTGCGCCCCGGCGTAACGGCTAAGGACGTGGCTCTCTACATCATCGGGAAGCTCGGCGCAGATGGCGGACTGGGCTACGCCTACGAGTTTGGCGGGTCTGCCATTGAGAACATGGAGATGGACGGCCGACTGACACTCTGCAACCTCGCCATCGAGGGGGCCGCCCGCTGCGGCTATGTGAACCCGGACGAAAAGACCTTTGCCTACCTGAAGGGGCGCCCCTATGCCCCCAAGGGTGCTGCATGGGACGCCGCTGTGGAGCGATGGAAGAGTTTTGCAAGCGATACAGATGCCGTGTACGATGACGTGGTGATTTTTGACGCAGCGGACATAGAGCCGACCGTCACCTGGGGTATCTCGCCGGACATGAGCATAGGCATCAACGGAACCGTTCCCTCCCCCGAGGACGCCCCCGACAACGAAACGCGCAAAGCCCGCCAGACCGCGCTGGAATACATGCAGCTACAGGCGGGACAACCCCTGAAAGGCATGCCCATCAATGTAGTGTTCATTGGCTCCTGCACCAACGGGCGCATTTCAGACTTCCGAGCCGTGGCGCCCCTGCTCAAAGGCCACAAGGTTGCAGCCGGCGTAAAAGCTCTGGCTGTGCCCGGCTCTCAGGAGACCGCCCGTCAGTGTGAAGCCGAGGGCATTGCCGATATCTTCCGCGCCGCCGGCTTCGAATGGCGTCTGGCCGGTTGCTCCATGTGCTTGGCCATGAACCCGGACAAGCTGAAAGGCGACCAGATTTGCGCCAGCACCAGCAACCGCAACTTCAAAGGCCGCCAGGGCAGCCCCACCGGGCGCACCCTGCTCATGAGCCCGCTGATGGCTGCCGCCGCTGCCGTAACCGGCACCGTGGCCGACCCCCGCGAGGTATTCAACATCCACTAACCCCCTGCATTTTTCACACACATGCCTCTCAACAAAATCATCACCATCTGCGGCAAAGCAGTACCCGTGCCCGGGGCAGATATGGATACAGACCGCATCATCCCCGCACGCTTCCTCAAATGCGTCACCTTCGATGAACTGGCCGGCACTATGTTCTACGATGAGCGTTTCAACGCCGATGGCAGCAGCAAAGGCCACCCCATCGATGCCCCCCACCATGCGGGAGCAGCCATCATTCTGGGCGGCGAAAACTTCGGCTGCGGCTCCTCCCGCGAGCACGCCCCGCAAGCCATTAAGCGCAGCGGAGTAAAAGCCGTTGTGGCCGAAAGCTTTGCCGAGATTTTCTTCGGCAACAGCTCCGGCATCGGTATGCCCTGTGTCTGCGCCTCCCACGAGGACATGCAGACCGCCCTGCGCATCACCACCGAGCAGCCGGAAACCGAATGGGTGCTCGACCTCGCCGCCATGAGTCTCAGCTGCCCGGCGGCTACCTTGCCCGTCACCATGCCGGCAGAACCCCGCGAAGCGCTGATGCAGGGACGCTGGGATGCCGTGGTGGAACTGATGAATGCCCCGGAAGCCATAGCGGCCCTGGCAGCAAAGCTTCCGGCACCGGCTCTGTCGTAATCCTGTCTGCCATGCTGGCCTGCATTTCACCACTCATCGCACGAGGTGTTATTGATAACACCCTGCAGGAGCTTATCGACCTGCGCCTGTGGTTCACAGACGGCAGCGAGCCCCTGCACCTGCGCATGCGTGGAAATTGCCTGCAGGACATAGCCGGCTGCCGCCTGGAGTTCACCAACAAGGCCGCAGGAAGCCCACCGGCGCAGCTCCCTGCCCTCATTGACGAACTGCGGCGCTCCGCCGGGTCCGCCCGATTCACAGCCGGGGACATGACCTTCTCCCGCCGTATCATGGAGCGGGACAACCGCCAAGGCATTGCCAACGTCCTCTACATCGAGTTCTTTGTCAATGACACTGTGCGCGTGCTCATGGAGTTCTCCGCCACCTCCTACGAGCTCACCCTGCCTCAGTGGCAACAGAGCTGGGAAGGCGACAACCTGCAGCAGCTCCTCAACATGGAAGCACTGAGAGCCCATGTGCAAGCCAATGTCGGCATCTATAGGGGGCCTTCCATGCAGGGGCTGGGGGAAGATATGCCCCCATGCGACTGGGACTACCGCATCAATCATGCCGAGGCATGCATGGCTATTTACCCCACCATTCACGACAAATATGGTCCCATACCCGGAGGCTATCTCTCTGCCGCCTTCGTGATGAACCGTACGGAATTCCTGGGGCGGGAAGCTGCGGCAGATGAGGCAAACATGCCCCCCGATCCCGAAATTACCCATAAGGATTGGGAGATAATCGACTTCATGGCTCCCTACGAAAAGGAAATGCGCCATGCCATGCACCATCCGCTTTTCGCCGAGGCCTCACACATGACTGCCGTAGTGCATGAATATGTGCTGAACCGCAATCGGGACAAATTGCAGACAACGCCGCAGGGAGCTGCCTTCCTTGCTCTCTATTCCTGCATTGTTTCACACCTGTTGGCTACAATTCTCCTCACCGGGCAGAAACAATACTCCACCACCCTGGCAGCCCAGCGCATGGAGGCTCTCTGCAAGCGACTCAGCACCCTGGGCAAGATGCTCGAAGACCTCCCGACAGAATGCCGCCCCCCACTGCAACAGGCTGCGGAATCGCTCATGAAGAACATGCGACTCTTCATTGCCACCATCCCCGGCTAATCCTATTCCGAACACCCTCTCATGTATCTCGCCGAGGAACGACGCCAATACATTCTCCGCCTCCTGGAGCAACGTGGCAGCATACGTACCACGGCCCTCGCCAGGGAGCTGGGAGTGACGGACGAAACAATCCGCACCGACCTCGTAGCGATGCAAAACCGGGGATTGCTGCAGCGCATGCACGGCGGCGCACGATACATCATCCCCTCTGCCCCTGCAACCGGCGACAGCCCGAGACTGGATGTCCAGCTGGCTCACCGCGTCCTCAGCCACATTCGCCTAGGTATGCACCTGTACGCAGAGCCCTGCTCCTTCACCCGGGTGCTACTGGCGCAGATGCAGGAACTCCCCTGCACTTTCATTACCCCTTCCCCGGCTCAACTAGCAGACCTCGGGCCTGCGGCACAACCGCACACCGTTATCTGCACAGGAGGTACGCTGAATAAAAAAAGCGGTCTGCTAACCCACCCCGCACCAACGGAAGCATTGCAGACACCGGGTATTGATGTTGCCATTCTCTGCCCCCCGGCACTCAGCCCCACGCATGCCGCCTATGCCCAATCCACCCGGGCCGCCTGGGCCGCAGCAGCTGCACAGGTGGCAAAGAGCACTCTGCTCGTGGTGCCCTCCTCCGCCCTTACCGCTCACGCACGGCACCAGGTTCCGCTGCCCGCCTATACCCTTATGACAGAGGATAATATACCGCCCGATTTCTCAGGCATCCCGGCAGAAACCGTGCCCTATATTTCGGAATCCACCATCAACGACTTCGGTTACTAAGTCCCCGGCAGATGCTCTACGGGCTCCCGTCCCCTACAAAACGATTTGACCCGCCAGGCCGAGCCTGTCGGGTCGAAATCTTTGTTTGCAACTCCTGCTGCTTTACTTGCCGGGAACCGGAGTGGGAATCGGGTCAGCGGGGGGAGGAGGAGGAGTCTGCTGCTGCTGCTGCTGCTGGCAGGACACCAGAGCGGCGGCGGCAATGGCAAGGATGGCGATGGTCTTCATATATATGAGATATTGGTTTCTGGTTGTTTGCAGAACAGCCTCACCATGAGGATGTCTACAATTCATAGAATACTTAACTTTTCCGAAAAATCAAGAAAAAAATTACACTTTTCTTAAAAAATAAGGAAAAATGCTATAATTTTGGCGTAACAGGTTGTTCCTGCTGCCAGGAACCCCACACATATCTGCGGAAAAGCACCTTAATGGAAGCGGTAAGAGGCACCGCGAGAAGGGCACCGATAACGCCGCCGAACACCATACTCCAGAAGAGGACGGAGAACATAACGGTCATGTCGTGCATCTTCATGGTATTGCCGACGACCTTAGGCTGGATAACCCAGCCATCCAACTGGCTGACCGCGAGGAAAGCGGCCGCGACAGCCACCACCATCGTCACATCGTGCCAGGTAAACCAAGCGATGAGCAGAGCGGGGATGCTGGTGGAAATCATGCCGATGTAGGGGATGATTCCCAGCAGAGCCGCCGCAGCAGCAATGGTGATGGCATAGGGCAATCCCAGGCACATAAGGATAATGCCCAGCAGAACGCCATCAATAAGGCTCACAAGCATCTGCCCGCGCACAAAGGCCACGATATTCTGATTAATCTCCTGCAGTGTACCCACCACCTCATCTTTGAAGCGGGAGGCACGCAGCGGCAACACCTTGTCCCAATGCTTCACAATGGCCTCACTTTCCAGCAGGAAGTAGAAGAGAAACACCGGCACCATGACAACACCAATCAGAAAAGCAGAGGCACCATAAATGGCGCGGGTGCCGGCCGTCAGCCAGGCAATCCCCTTCTCCACCAGATAATCCGAGTTGTAGTCAATAATGGCAATCACCTTCTCCTCGTAGTTCTGTGCCGGCCGGACGGCAGAAAGGGCATTCTCCTCCTTTCCTGCCTCCGAAAGAGTACGGGTGTAGAGGGTATCCACGGCATTCTGCAAGGCCTTATTCTCCTGCAGCAATTCACGCCCGGTCGCAACGGAGCTTTCCAGAATGCGCTGGCGGTTATTGACGAGCTCGCTGGTCTGTTTTACCAGCGGCGGCACAATGGTCATAGCCAGCCCGCCCATGCCCAGCGCCGCTACCAGCAACACAATCAGCACAGCAGGAATACGCTTCTTGACCAGCGTCTGAACCCACTTCACAGCAGGGCTGAGCAGATACGCAAGAATCCCCGCCACAATGACAGGCAATAACACCGGCTCAAGGGTCACAAACAGCCAGCCAATCCCACACACAAAACCACACAGCAATGCCACCATTACCACCAGACACACGCTGCTGAGCGTCAGCCAGCACACATTGCGTTGGAAGGGTGTCGGCACTTTCTTTTCTTTCACAGACATGCGGGAATTATAACCGATTCATCCCGGAAAACAAGCAAAAAAGCAGGCGGTTATTGCCAAAGCATCAGAACAAAGGGCGAAAATACGCCCCCATTCAAGAGGCAAAGGCAGATACCAGTATCAGCACAAGTATTGCGGCAAGCGTTATGAACAGCCCCATCCACCGGCGCCGTGAGGCTCCGGGAAATAAATCCGAGATGAAGTCCACTATCAACTCCAGAAAACTCAGCATACGCGTACCCCAATATTCTATCCGATAAGGCGGCTGGCTTCTTCGCGCGCCCAAGCATCGTCCTCCAGAATCATGTCCAGCTTACCCTGGTAGTCGCGGGGGCGGGCGTTGGAGAGCACCTTCTCAACCGTCTCCCAAATGCCGGTGAAGCCCAGTCTGCCATCCACGAAAGCCTGCACGGCCACCTCGTTTGCGGCGTTGTACATGGCCGGCATGGTACCTCCGACCAAGCCGGATTGGCGAGCAAGGTTCAGGGCCGGGAAATCCTCCCAGCGGGGAGCCTCGAACTTAAGGGAGGCAATCTGTGCAAGGTCCAGCTTTTTGAGGCTGTTTACCGTCCTATCCGGCCAAGTGACGGCATATTGAATAGGGAAGCACATATCGCTGCTGCTCAGTTGTGCCAGTATGGAGCCGTCCTGATACTCCACAAGGGAGTGCACAATACTCTGAGGGTGTACGATAACATCCACTCGCTCCATGGGAATGCCAAACAGCCAGCGAGCTTCTATCATCTCCAGTCCCTTGTTAAAGAGGGTGGCAGAATCTATGGTAATCTTGCGCCCCATCTTCCAGGTGGGGTGATTCAGGGCCTGCTCCAGAGTCACATCGGCCAGCTTTTCCTTAGGTGTGGTGCGGAAGGGGCCACCGCTTGCGGTCAGGATGAGGCGACTCACCTGCTCTGCCCCACCCCGGTGCCCCTGCAGGCACTGGTAAATAGCGTTATGCTCGCTATCCACCGGCAACACATTGATTCCCTTGGCCGCAGCACGATTCATCACTACCTCACCGGCCATCACCAGAATCTCCTTGGAGGCAATGGCCAGATCCTTGCCGGCCTCAATAGCCTGCAGGGTGGGTTTAAGCCCGGCCGTTCCGATGATGGACACCAGCACCATATCCGCCCCCTCCATAGTAGCCAGCTCGCAGAGGCCATCCGGCCCGGTAAGCACACGTGTTCCGGCCGGCAGTCGGCGCTGCAGCTCAGCTGCCTTGGTGGCATCATAAATACACACATCCTTCACACCGAACTCCACGGCCTGTGCCACCAGAGCATCCACACTGCTGTGGGCGGCAAGCCCCACTACCTCCATACGCTCCGGAATATCGCGTGCCACCTTCAGGGCACTGGTACCAATGCTGCCTGTAGATCCAAGTATGACTACCTTTTTTCGCTTCATGTCTGCACAACACTATACACGCTTCGGCACCGGATTGCAACAAAAAGATTGAGTATTGACGCCGAAGATATATTGCAAGTTGCGCGTTGTGCACCCCTTCACGCCCCGATAACTTTCCATTTCGGCGGGCATGAAGAACGCTCAAACTCAATTTATCGCGCGGCTATGTTCGATACCTTTGCCCGAGAACGGACGATAATTTTCTTGCCGCCTTGCCGGAAATATGCTAGCATACCCCGCCGCCTTGAAGGGAGGCTATTCAGCGAAATTATGGCAGAGAAGTTCGACATCAACAGCTTGAACGCCGCCCAGCGACAGGCGGTACAAACCCTCAACGGCCCGGTGCTCATCCTGGCCGGAGCCGGTACAGGCAAAACCCGCACCGTGACCTGCCGTATTGCCAACATGATTGAAAAAGGCGTGAACCCCACCGGCATACTCGCCCTTACCTTCACCAACAAGGCAGCCAACGAAATGGCCGAACGTGTGGCCGGGCTGGTGGACCGCAAAGCCGCACGCAAGATGACGGTCTGCACCTTTCACTCGCTCTGCGTACGCATCCTGCGGCAGGACATCGGCAAGCTCGGCTACAAGGAAAACTTCTCCATCTACACCGGCAGCGACCAGAGCGGCCTGCTCAAACGCCTCATTATGGAATACGGCGCTCGCCGCGAAAAACTGGAACCGGCGCAGGTGATAGCGGAGTACTCCCGGGTACGCAACAACGGGCAGGATTACAAAGATATCGAGGACTCACTCATCTCCGCTGTAGCCGGGGCTTACCAGCGCGAGCTGCGAGCCCAGAATGCAGTGGACTTTGACGACCTGCTCATTCTCACCGAACGGCTTCTGCGCTGCTACCCGGATGTGCACGAGAAGTGGAACCGCCGATTCTCCTATATCACGGTAGATGAATTCCAGGACACAAACTCCCTGCAGATGAGCCTTCTGCGCCAGCTCGTCGGGCCGGAGCACAACGTCTGCGTGGTGGGGGATGATGACCAATCCATCTACGGCTGGCGAGGCGCACAAATCTCAAACATTCTGGACTTCGAGAGCTTCTTCCCCAACCCCACCGTCATCAAACTGGAGGAAAACTACCGCTGCACCAAACAGGTGTTGGACTGCGCCAACATCCTCATCCGCAACAATGCGGGGCGACGCGACAAAACCCTGCGCACCAACAAAGTGGGAGAATACCCGGTGCGGCTGCTCGCCATGCCCGGGCCGGAGGAGGAATCCGAGTTCATGGCCGATGAGATAGAGCAGATTCACCTGCGCGACCGTCTGCCGTGGGAGTCCTTTGCCGTACTCTTCCGAGCCAACGCTCAGAGCCGGGCGCTAGAAATGGCGCTGCGTGAGCGCCACATTCCCTACCGCATGGTAGGTACCAAGAGCTTTTTCGACCGCCGTGAGGTGAAAGACCTCATCAGCTACCTGCAGATGATGGACAACCCGGATGCCGATCTGCACTTGCTGCGCGTGCTCAACACCCCGCCCCGCGGTATCAGTGCCAACACGGCCTCCTTTGCTATCGACTGGAGCCGCGACAACAAAAAGAGCATCTGGGCCACCCTGCTGGATCTCTCCTTCCTCGCCGAATGCTCCACCCGCTCCCAGAACAGCATCGCCGCCTTCACCGAGCTGGTGACGCGCTACGGCACAGAGTTCGCCCAAAGCGAACGCCCCTTCGTAGATATCCTCTCCGACTTCCTCAAGGAAACGCAGTACGAGGAGTACATCTCCAAAAACTGCAAAACTGAGGAGGAAAAAAACCGCCGACAGTCCGCTATCGATGACATCAAATCCGCCCTGCGTCAGTTCTGGCTGCCCGGAGCCAAACTCACAGATTTTCTCTCCAAAATCAACTTGGACAACGATCGGGATGATGATGACATCGAAGCCAAAAGCGGCGTGTGTCTCATCACCATGCATGCAGCCAAGGGGCTGGAGTTCCCCCAGGTCTACATCGTCGGTGTGGAGGATGGACTGTTGCCGCACTCCCGCTCGGTGGATGAGGGTAACCTGGACGAGGAACGCCGCCTTTTCTACGTGGGTATCACCCGCGCCCGCGAACGCCTGACCATGACTTACTGCGCCAAGCGAACCCGCTACGGCCAGCAGGAACGCTGCCAGCCCTCCTGCTTCATCTCCGAGATTCCCGCCCGTCTCTACGAGTTTGTAGACTATGACAAGCTCATGAAAACACCGCTCACCGAGGACCAATGCGAGGATGCCATCGCCTCCCTCCGCGCCTTGCTGGATGACTGATTTGAGAAAACCGGCATAGCCGGCAACATACCTGAGCCACCGCAGACGGAACGAATCCATCGTGGCGAGGGAGCAACACGTGACGATTTTTATCGCCTTTGAGGGCATGGGGCAGTATACTTTTGCCTCAGGCATGAGAATCCATAACAATCCATGCCCTTTATACCATGAACAGCAATAAACAGAATAATAATCATATCATAGGGCAGATAGCAGCAACCGCCGCAGACAAAGCCGCACATCAAGCCACCCGAAGCAGCGGATGGCTGCGCTGGCTCTGGGGGCTCGCAGCCGCACTGGCCGGCGCTATCGCATGGTTCACCACTGCATCGGAGCAGCAACACCCCGCATGCACAGGCAGTGCATGCCATCCGACAGAACAGTCAACAAGTGCTCCCGAGCAAACAGAGTAAAACAACATCTGCCGCTTGAAACCCGGCTCCCATCTATGCCACTACCCCAGATAAAAGGCATGATGGGAGCCTTTCTGTGCCGCAAAAACTACTTTTCTACGCGTTGGCATAAATAGCCCCTCAGAGCGCGACAAATTGAAATTGAGCGGGGTGTTGCGAGCCGTCAGGCGAGCCTAATTAAGAGCCTCGCCGAACGGCGAGGCGGCATATGGTAGCCCAGGGCTTCAGCCCTGGGGAGGAGATGTATAAATATTGGAACCCCGACGAAAGGAGGGGTGGCATAATGCCCATGCTTCAATGTTTAGCATCGCTTTGTGCCACCCCACCATCCGGTGGGGTTCGGTTTGTTTTTGCGCTATACCCACGGGTTTCGTTCGCGTTGCTCACTCCACACCGTGGCTATTATATGCCGCCTCGCCATGCGGCGAGGCTCGCAAATTCCGCTCGCTTCGCTCG
>JAFQGF010000036.1 GCA_017415555.1 Akkermansia sp. | reverse complement strand
GGCATTATGCCACCCGCACAAGTGCGGGTTCTAATTTATTTTTCCCTTTCCCCACGGTTCCGCCGCATCGCGGCTTCACCGTGGGCTACCGTATACCGCCCGCACAAGCGCGGGCTCTAAGTCAGGCGAGCCTGAGGCTCGAGGAATTTCGAACTTCGTTCTTCTACATTTTCCCTTTTATCGGGACATTCCAACGCTTATTCATATCATAACAATCACCACGACTTCACTTCGGGGTGATTGAGAACGCGTTCGATGACGGGGGCCATGTCGTAGTAGCGGTACTCAGCGAGGCGGCCACCGAAGATGACGCGGGTTTCCTGTGCGGCGAGGGCGCGGTAGCGGTCGGCCAGCGCGGTATTAGCGGCGTCATTGACGGGATAGAAGGGCTCGCTGCCTTCCGTCCACTCGGTGGAGTACTCTTTGGAGATGACGGTGACGGGGTTGGCATAGACATCATCGCCAAAGCACTCGAAATGCTTGTGCTCGATGATGCGGGTGTAGGGCACCTCGCGCTCGGTGTAGTTCACCACGGCACTGCCCTGGTAGTTCGGCACAGGATGCACTTCCTCCACAAAGGAAACGGTGCGGTACTGAAGCTTGCCATAACAGTAGCCATAGTACTTGTCAATCTTACCGGTGAAGACAATCTTGTCTGCCAGGCTTTCCCAATACTCGCGGCGGGCAAAGAAATCCTCATTCACGCGGCACTCGATACCCTCCAGCAGTTTCTCGGTAATCTTGTTGTAGCCACCGATGGGGATTCCCTGGTAAGCATCGTTAAAGTAGTTATTATCGTACACCAGGCGCACCGGCAGGCGTTTAATGATGAAGGCGGGCAGCTCTGTACAGGGGCGGCCCCACTGCTTCTCTGTATAGCCTTTGATAAGCTTCTCGTAGATATCTCGCCCCACGAGGCAAAGTGCCTGCTCCTCCAGATTGCGAGGCTCAGTAATCCCCTGTTCTCGCATGGCATCCAGCACAGCAACACGCTGCTCTTCAATTCTGGCCATGGCCTGGGCGGGAGTGGTTACCCCCCACATCTGGTAGAAGGTGTTCATGTTGAAGGGCAGATTGTAGAGCTTGCCTTCATACAGAGCAACCGGGCAGTTGGTAAAACGATTGAAGGGGACGAGCTCATTCACAAAGTCCCACACTTCCTTGTTGGATGTATGGAAGATATGGGCTCCGTACTTGTGCACGTTGATACCATGTTGTTCCTCGCAATAGATATTACCGCCCAGGTGCGGGCGTTTATCTATCACCAGACAACGCTTCCCGGCTTTGCGGGCCAGATGAGCAAACACAGCGCCGAAAAGTCCACTGCCTACTATCAGATAATCATATTTTACCATGGTGAAAAAAGTTATTGATGACGGGAAAGAACAAAACGCATACCCAGCAGGCACAACACGCGCATGCCGGCCTCACGCCGCAGGGAAAAGAGGCGCTGGAAGGTGCTCGTACCACCACGGCGCCGCAACGGGAACTCCTGCGGACAGGTATAGAGAAGCTTTACATCGTGCCATTCGCGCTTTTTGAAACACTGCGGCAACAATTTATCAACCGGGCAGTACCGCTTCAACAAGGTCGCGTATGCTTCCAGATAATCCCCCAGTGTCTCGGCAACACGCTTGCGGTAGTCTGCCTGGAAACTATGGAAAGCGCGCCGCACCAGAAGCGAACGCCGCAGAGTATCATCTGCCGGTATGGCATCCAGCAAATCCTGCTGCAGCTGCAGCTCACGAATCACCGCCCAGGCACCTTCCTCCATACGGCGGGTGCTGGAGTTGGGGTTATCCTCGCGGTAATGGTACAGAGAGCGGGGTGTAATGACAATCCTGCCGGCCAGAGCCCAGGTACGCATCCCGAATCCAAGGTCCTGGAACGAGGCGCGCGGTGTCTCGCTGAAACGGATGGCGTGCTCTGCCAGCCAATCCCGGCGATACAGGCCGCTCCATATAGCAGGGCTACCCAGCAAAAACTCCGGCAGCTCCGTGGGGGCAAAGGCCGCCCCCTCTTGGAATGCGGCATACTTGTGCCCGGTGCGGCTACCCTTCACAGTTTCCCCGGCATAATCTGCCTTGGCTATATCGGCATTTGTTGCCTCTATCAAACGCAGCAGGGTTGAGAACATATCCGGCTCCACCCAGTCATCCGGCTCCACAATACCGATGTATTTTCCACGAGCGGTAGCCAGACCGGCATTCATCGCCTTGCCGTAGCCACCATTCGGCTGGTGAATTACCCGGAAACGGGCATCTGCCGCAGCCCGGGAGTCCAGAACAGCAGGAGAAGCATCTGTCGAACCATCATTAACACATACAAACTCAATAGACTGCACATCCTGCGCGGCAAGAGAATCCAGACAAACACGCAAATACTCGCCGCTGTTGTATACCGGAACAACAACACTGATGAGAGGAGAGGCAGACATCGCTGCAGATACTTTTACACAGAAAAGCGGGAAAAGTCAAATCAATTCGGCATAAACGGCAGACATTTCCGGCTTTGTATGGGGGCTTCCTTTTACAGGGATGTCTCTGCATGCGTTAGCATGGTGGAAGCGCCAACAATTTGGAGAGCGGACTCAACAAAAAAAACACATTTTTCTTGTCAATGGCAGGGTAATGTGGTAGAAAGGGGGCGTATACCATGGAAATCTACTACGTAATATTCGGAATGCTTGCGCTGCTGTCGGTATTCGGGCTGATTGTGGGTGTGAGCAATGACGCATGTAACTTCCTGAACTCTTCCATCGGCTGTCGTGCAGGCACATATAATCAGGCAGTCGCCGTGGCCTCTATAGGTGTGCTGCTGGGGGCATGTTTCTCCAGTGGCATGATGAGTGTGGCACGCAACGGCGTGATGGAGCCGGCCATGTTCACCTTCCATGAGGTGATGGTGCTGTACCTTGCCGTGATGGTGGGCAACATCATCCTACTGGATACGTTCAACACCCTGGGGCTGCCAACATCTACCACCGTTTCCCTGGTATTCTCCCTGTTGGGAGCCTCCATCGGCATGGCCATTTACACCAGCGGCGAGTTCTTCACCTGCCCGCTGGCGGACTACATTAATGAGGAACGGTGCTTCAAGATGGTAATAGCCATCTTTGCCTCGGTTGCCATCGCCTTTACCGTGGGTTCCATAGTGATGTGGATATCGCGACTCATCTTCAGTTTCCGCTTCCAGAAGATATACCGCTACATCGGCCCGCTGTGGTGCGGTCTGGCTTTCACCGCCATCAGTTACTTCATTATCTTCAAAGGTCTGAAGGGCAGTGTGTTCAAAGATGACATCCAGGCTCTCATCGATGCCGGACTCACCGCCCCCATCATGGCAGTGGCAGCGGTTTTCTGGGTGCTTTTCTCTGCCCTGTTGCAGTATGTATGCAAGATTAACACCCTGCGCATTGCGGTGCTGGCCGGCACCGGCTCCCTGGCACTGGCCTTTGCCGGCAACGATATGGTGAACTTCATCGGCGTGTTCATGGCTGCCAAAGATGCGCTCTTCGACCCGGCTGTGACCTCCGCCAATGTGCATACCCTGAAGATGGGCGACATTCTGGCCGGCGACGGGGCTGCCGCAAGCGTATACTACCTTGTGGGTGCCGGTCTCATCATGGTGTCCGCGCTCTTCCTTTCCAAGAAGGCACGCAAGGTGACAGAGACAGAGCTTAAGCTCTCGTCTGCCAACACCGGCAAGGAGCGCTTCGGTTCCAGCCAGCCGGCGCGCATCATTGTGCGCTCTGCCATCAATACCTCCCGCTTCATTGTGAGCATCACCCCCAAACCGATTGCCGCCTTTGTGAGCCGCCGCTTCCGACCGCTTACCCCGGAGGAAGAAACGGGTGCCAACTATGATATGATTCGCGCCTCGGTGAATCTGACGATTGCGGCCCTGCTCATCTCTGTGGGCACAGACCTGGGGCTGCCGCTTTCCACCACCTACGTTATCTTCATGGTGTCGATGGGTAGCTCTCTGGCAGACAGAGCCTGGGGGCGCGACAGCGCCGTGTACCGCATCACCGGTGTGCTCACCGTGATTGCCGGTTGGCTGCTCACGGGTGTGGCTGCCTGCCTGGCTGCGCTGGTGGTAGCCATGGTGATGGCCTATGGTGGCACCTGGGGCATGATTGCCATGCTGATTATCGCGGCGATACTGCTCATTAAATCCACCTTCTTCGCCCACGAGGACAAGCAGGAGATTCACCTCATCGATGTAACAAAAGATGCCTCCGTGCACGAGTTTGCCACGTCTGCTGCCGGGCGTCTGGGCCGCATGATAGGCATCTACAAAGCCACGGTGAAGGCACTGCTGGAGGAGGATCTGGATGACCTGAAACGCCTGCGCAAGAAGGGGCGCTCCATTAAGCGGGATTTGGAGGTGCTCAGGGAGAACGAGGTACTGCCCACCCTGCCCACCATACCGGCAGCCCTGGCAGACCGCGGGCAGCTTATCTTCCGCATCACAGAAATCTCCCTGATTACCTGCGAGCGTCTGATGAGCCTGGTGAAGGCCAGCTACAATCACATCGACAACTTCCACGCGGGGCTCACCAAGGAGCAGGCGCATGACCTGCTGGCTCTGACCGAGAAAATCGGGCGCTTCTACCCAAATCTCATCGACATGCTCAAGGCCGGCAACTACGCAGGCATTAAGGCCATGCTGGAGACAACAGAGAAGCTCAGCGATGACTTTGCGGACTGCATCACCCGCCACCTCATGCACAGTGCCGCCAACGAAACGGATATGCGAAACGGCATTCTCTACCTTACCCTGCTCAACGAGACGCGAGCCATGGTGAGCCACGGGTTTGCCCTCATTACCCGCATCCGCGAGCTGTACGAAAGCTAAGGGGCAATGCGCCCGCACGACGTGCCTATTTTTATCCAGCCTGCCACTCGGCAGGCTGTTTTTTGGCATGAAATGGGAAGATACAAAGTACAATCTACAAAGTACAAAGTACAAAGTACAATCTACAAAGTACAAGATAAAAAACCCTGCAGGGCGGGGCTTTCAAATTCGGCGGTGCAGGCACCGCTGAACTATAATAATCAGAGCATTGCAACTCGGGCTATTCTTTCCCCGATAAACATGAATTTGCAACGCTCAATGGTCACCGGGATGGGACTCGCGTGCTTCAGGCTTCGGCTTCCGCAGAGGACTGCGGGGAGCGGAAGCAGATACCCACCGCCATGGTGACCAGCGTGCCAATCGTCACTCGCCAGGGGAAGGCAATGGGAGTGATGATGCCGCGGCTACCCAGGATTTCCAGCGTGATGACAGCGGCAAACCCGGCAAGCATGGCCAGCACATTGCCACAGTCGCTACCGCGGCGGCGTGTCAGCATGCCCAGCAGGAAAACACCCAGCAGGGAGCCGTAGGTGTAGCCGAAAATGCCCAGCGCAATCGGCAGAATACGGGCGCCGGGGTTCATCACCACGTACCAGGCAGAGACAGCCCCCACTACAATAAGCAGAGCGGCAAAAGCCACGGTGAGCCAGCGCACGGCGCACAGCAGTTGCTTTTCCGTAGCGGCGGGGTTAAACACATCGCGGTACCAGTCGCGTGTGGCGGTGGTAGCTAGGGCATTCAACGCCGTGGAGAGCGAGCCCATGGCCGTAGCCAGCAAGGCCGCTACCAACAGGCCGCGAATACCCGATGGCAGATGGTGAATGATGAAGTAGGGAAACACCTTCATCTGCTCTACAGCCCCCTCTGCATTCACCGGCAACTCCATGCCCACCCGGGCATAGTACACAAAAACCAGCATGCCACACACCAGGAAGATGAGGACGACCGGGATGTCCACAATGCCGGAGAGAATCACTGCGCGGGTACCCGTTTTGCTGTCCTTAGCCGCCAGCATGCGCTGCACCATGTCCTGGTCTGTACCATGTGTAGCCATGGCCAGGAAGGTAGCACCCAGGAACGCCGTCCAGAGGGTATACTCGGAGCTGAGGATATGGCGCACATCTGCCAGGAAGCCCTGCCCGGTGAAACCGAAATCGAACACCTTACCGGGTTGCAGCTCCTTCACGCCACAGGGGTTGACAGAGGTATCCCCGATGGTGGCAATGATGGTGGAGAATGCCTCGCTGAAACTGCTGTCGCCCTTAATACCGAAGAAGAGAAGAAGGATGGTGGTGCCCACGGCAATGATGAGAATGCTAGCCTGCAACACATCCGTCCACACCACGGCTTTCAATCCGCCCAATGTGGTGTATACGGACGTAGCAATGGTAATCACCGTGAGGGCTGCAATGTAGATGAGCACCGTCTCCAGAGGGCTGGCACTCTCCTGCCCCACGATGAACATGTAGGCTATCACCAGCAGAATGCCGGCAAAGTACAGGCGCACGCCACTGGCCAGCACGCGGCTGATGAGGAAGGTGACACTTGCCCAGCGGCGGGTCGTGATGCCGAAGCGCTTCTCCAGATACTCGTAAATGGAAACGACCTTGTACTCGTAATAAGGCTTCAGGAAGAGGCGGCCCACGATAATGCGCCCCAGAATGGCGCCGATGCCCAGCTGGGCGTAGGCAAAGTTGCGCAGCACAAAGCCCTCGCCGGGGGTTCCCAGGAAGGTAGCGGCGCTGATTTCCGCTGCGATGATAGAGGCCAGGATGGCCCACCAGGGAAGGCTGCGGTTGCCCAGAGCATAATCCTCCAGACTGTCCTGCTTGCGCCCGGCATAGAGACCGATGCTGAAAATCGCCACAAAATAAATACCGACAACTAAGAAATCTATCATAATGCGTCAGAAAGAGCGAAGCACGAAGCGCCGGCGGCAGCCATTACTTCGTACTTCGCATAAGGTTGCTGAGCTGTTTGTTATGCCTGCTTCTTCTCGAGTGCGGCAGCCACCAGCCCGGTGAAGAGGGGGTGCGGAGCCGTGGGACGGCTCTGGAACTCCGGGTGGTACTGGCAGGCAATGAAGTAAGGATGCCCGGGCAGCTCTACCACCTCGACAAGACCATGCTCATCATTCACGGCAGAGATGACCATACCGGCCTTCTCGCAAGCCTCGCGGAAGTCTGCATTGAACTCGTAGCGGTGGCGATGACGCTCGGAGATAATCTCGGCACCGCCGTAGAGGCTGCTGCACAGGCTACCGGGCTGAATGTGCGCGGGGTAGGCCCCCAGGCGCATGGTGGCGCCCATGTTGGTGATGGACTTCTGCTCCTCCTGCAAACAGATGACGGGGTGAGCCGTGTTCTTGTCAAACTCGGTGGAGTTGGCATCGGCCATGCCCAGCACGTTGCGGGCAAACTCAATAACAGCCACCTGCATGCCCAGGCATATACCGAAGAAGGGAATGCCCTTCTCGCGGGCATACTGCACGGCCTTAATCTTGCCTTCCACACCACGCTCACCGAAGCCGCCCGGTACCAGTATGCCGTCCACAGCTCCAATCATTGTCTCGCAGTCGGAGCTCTCCAGCTGCTCGGCATCCACACGCACGATTTCCACGCGGCAGTCGTTGGCCGCACCGGCATGGGTAAAGCTCTCGTAGATGGACTTGTAGGCATCCTGCAGGGAAATGTATTTACCCACCACCGCAATACGCACGCTGTGAGAGGGGTGAATCACACGCCCCACAAACTTCTGCCACTCGTCCATCTTGGGCTTGGGAACCGTAATACCCAGCACCTCCGTCACAATACGATCCACACGGTCGCGCCCCAAATCGAGCGGGCATTCGTAAATGCTGTGCTTCACATCGCAGAAAGCCACTACATTGCGCGGCGGCACGTTGCAGAACATACCAATCTTGCGCTTCTCGTCCTCGGTAAGGTTGTCCATCTCGGTGCGGCACACGATGATATCCGGCTGGATACCGATTTCGCGCAGTTTGGCCACACTCTGCTGGGTGGGCTTAGTCTTAGTCTCGCCGGCCGCCTTGATGTAGGGAAGCAGGGTCACGTGGATGAAGCAGCAGTTGTGGCGTCCCACCTCCAGAGCAAACTGGCGCAGAGCCTCCAGGAACAGGTAGCCTTCGATGTCGCCTACCGTACCGCCGATTTCCGTGATGATGACATCGCACTCCTTATTAGCCTCGGTCAGGTCGTAGAGGCGCTGCTTAATCTCGTCAGTCACATGGGGGATATACTGCACGGTCTTGCCCAGGTAATCACCTCGGCGCTCTTTCTCCAGCACATGCTCAAACACCTTGCCACTCGTCAGGTTGTTCAGGCGGGAAAGCTGGCAGTGGATGAATCGCTCGTAGTGCCCCAGGTCCAGATCCGTCTCCGCACCATCGTTCAGAACATACACCTCGCCATGCTGATAGGGGCTCATGGTGCCGGGGTCGATGTTCAGATAGGGGTCAAACTTCTGCATCGTCACATCCAGCCCGCAGTGCTCCAGCAATGTGCCGATGGATGCAGCCGCAAGGCCTTTACCAAGAGAGGAAACCACGCCGCCTGTTACAAAGATGTATTTCATGTGTGTGTAAAGTGTTTTGTTCTGTCTCGGACATGCTAGCAGATATTGCCGCAAGTGTCGAGTCTTTGGCGTTATTTTCCGCAGAAACACTAACCTTACCCCATTGCCATATTCCTGCAATCGTTTTATCAGCAAAACTTTGCATATTACACTTGCAATTTTGAGCAAGCATGCTATACTTTCTTAACCGACTTTATAAAGTAAACACATGAGCAAAGCAGAAGCAGCCGTAAGAGAAAGCATGCACGAACGGGGCGAAGCCACGCGCCCGCAGCTGGCAGCGGCGACGGGACTGAGCCTGGTGACCGTGGGAAAAGTGGTAGAGCGACTGTGCCGGAGAGGGGAACTGAAGAAAGCGGGGGAAGTACCATCCGGGGGAGGTCGGCCGGTACAACTTTACCGTTACAATGCGGACTATGCCCGGCATGTGCTTGTGCAGATGGAGCGGGCGGGCGCACTGTTGCATTGCACAGTTGCGCTGCTGGATTTACAAGGCAGGCAGACCCATAGTCGGACGGCGGATTTTGCCTACCTGGAAAAAGAAAGCCTGGATGGGCTGTTGAGCGACATGCTGCGGGGGCGACGCCTGAGCAGCATCATGCTTCTGACGCCGCCGGATATCCTCCCCCCCGGACTTGAAGGACATCTGGAAAATGTATACCATTGCAAGGTGCGTCGACCGACACTCTCCACACTGCTGGCAGAAGCAAGCCCGGAAGGAACCGCTACCCTCTGCCTGGCGGAGGCTCGCCCGCCCAGCTGCACCATACGCCGCAACGGCCGACTGCAGGAATGCGGCCCCCTGCACCTGCTTCCCATGCCGGCAGAGTGGGAAAAGCTGGACTACAGCGAGCGCAGTCTGGTGGAAGAAATGACGGCCCGGCTCCTGCACATCATCACCTGCACCCTCAGGCCGGCTCAGATTATCCTCTACACCCCCCTGCTCAGCTCCCGGCTCACCGAGCGCATACGCTACAACGCCGCCACAAAACTGAGGGGAGCCCTCCCGGAGCTGAAATTCCAGCCCCTGACACCCCAGGTACTCAGCCACGCCACACACAGAGCCATCTGCAGCCTGCTTCACCCCTGACGAAGCAGGAGCCGCGACGGGCTCGCGTTTGTCCCTGTGCGTTTGAGCATTTGTGCATTTCTTGCATTAAGGTTGACATCTCGGAAACATCTGGTAGAATACGCCGCATATGCACATACGCGCCATATTAGCAACGATGTGTGCCCTGGGGCTCAATGGAGCGGCCATGGGTGCTGTACCGGAGCATTTCCAACCACGCGCCAAAGAGCTGCTGGCAGACAGCATTGAGCTGATTCCCAGCGAGCACCAGCTCAACGTCATCTACTTCCATGGTACTGACAGCCGACCGGTGGCCGACTACGAACGCCGCATCAGCGAGCTGCTGCTGTACCTGCAGCAATACTACGGCAAAGAAATGGCACGCAACGGCTTGGGTGCGCACTCCTTCGGCCTGCAAATAAAGGAGAACGGCAACGTGAACATCCACCTTGTTAAAGGCAGGAAGCCGCACGCCGCCTACGCCTACGCCACCGGACACAATGCCTGTCTGGAGGAGGTGAATGCTTATCTGGACGCCAAGCCCGGCCGCCGTGGCAGCAAGCATACCTTCGTCATCATGCCCACACATTACGATGAGCACTACAATGACCTCAACCCCGGAGGCGTTCCCTTCTACGGACTGGGCACCAATTGCTTCGCGCTGGACTACGCCCACTTCGATATTAAGCACCTGGGACAGAACACCCGCGAGGGACACCTGCTCACCAAATGGTACGGCGGCTTTGCACACGAGCTGGGCCACGGCCTCAACCTGCCGCACAACAAAGGCACCAAGAGCGAGAACGACAAGCTCGGCACGGCTCTCATGGGTGCCGGCAACTACACCTTCGGACTGCGCCCCACATACCTCACACTGCCGAGCTGCCGCATCCTGGCGAACTCCGAGCTCTTTGTACCAAAGGGCACTAAGACGGAGTTCTACACACAGTTCCGGGCTCCGGAGGTAGAGACGGCCGACTTCCGTCGTGTGGGCGATGCTTTGGAGGTAAAGCTGACGCTGGAGGCTAACGTAGTGAACGTCAATGCCTATATTCAGGATCCGCCCTATCAGGTGAATCGGGACTATGACGCTGTGCCCTTTGCCTGCCACATGTCGAAAAACGAGAATGGCAAAACAACAGCATTTGTGAGCATTCCCCTCGCGGAACTGGCAGAACTGAGCAACGTGCAGAACGGCGAAATTGCTCTGGAACTTCTCATCCAGACTCACGAAGGCAGCAGATTCCGCTGGCGCCGGGCCTTCGAGCTGAGCAAACTGCCCGCAGACGGCAACATCGGCATGGGTACACCCGTACTCCACCGGGGCTACTAAACGCGTATGAACAAGGCGATTGCAGTAGACTTCGGCGGCACGAGCATCAAGATGGGTGTGACGCAGGGGGCTGATATTCTGCAGAAAGCAGAGCCCCTGCCCACCGCCTCCTATGACAGCCCGGAGGCTATCATTGAGGCCATGTGCGCCACAGCGAGGCAGCTGCTGCAACGCCACCCCGACGCCACCGCTATCGGTCTTGGCATGCCGGGGTGGACAGATTTCCACCGCGGTGTGCTCTACCAGCTCACCAACGTACCGGTGTGGAACCACGAGGTTCCCGTGCGCGACATCATGCAGCAAGAACTCGGTCTGCCCGTGGTGCTGGATAATGACGCCAACTGCATGGCCTATGCAGAGTGGCAGCTTGGTGCCGGCAAAGGGCTGGAAAGCCTGGCGTGCCTGACGCTGGGCACCGGCATAGGCGGCGGCATTGTGGTGCACAACCGCATGCTGCGCGGTCGTACGGTATCCGCGGCAGAACTGGGCCAGACCAGTATCGACTGGCGGGGTCGCTCCGGCCCCTTCGGCAACCGGGGCGCAATCGAGGAATACATCGGCAACAACGAGTTTGCCGCCGACGCAGCACGCGCCTACACAGCAGCCGGAATCCCCCGCACCCCGTCAGAGTGTACGCCCTATCTGCTGGCACAGGCAGCACAACAGGGCTGCCCCATAGCCCAAGGGCTGTACGCCGACTTTGCGGAAAAGCTGGCCACGCTCATCATGAATCTCATGTACAGCATCGTACCGGAGGCCATCATCATCGGCGGAGGCGTGGCCAAAGCCGGGTCCCTGCTCTTTGCCCCCCTTCTGGCCCGCCTGAAGGAGCAGCTTTTCCCCGTACACTATGCCGCGCTGCGTGTGCTGCCGGCACACTTCGGGGCGGATTCCGGGCTTATCGGTGCCGGTCTGATGGCCACAGACTACGCCGCCGGAAAATTATCCTGATTATTTTTGAACACCGTCACACATCTAACAGTCTCACATTCCGTTATGAGCGACTCTTCTCCCAAGTTACCGAAAATTCCTCGAACAGCCCCGGACTTTTCCCCTAAACCCAACATACCGAAAACAGCCCCCACCACACCCACACTTCCGGCCAAAGACCCCACCTGGTGGCGCCTGGGCAGCGTGCCCTTTCTGGTGCTTGTGATGGTGGCAGCCGCTGCGGATTTAGCCTGGCCGAGAGAGGCAGGCTGGGGGCTTGGTGCAGGCATTGGCGGTTTTCTGGCCATCAATGCGCTGCTGCTGCTTCGCAAAGATTTTACCCGCGGAGAATACTGGTTTCTGCAGGGGCTGGGTGCGCTCAACATGCTGTCCCTCTTCTTCACCGGATTCATGCTCAACTGGTTCCTGAGCATCGTGATACCCTTCGGCATTGTCATGCTGCCCACGCAGCAGACCTTTACCGAGCCGGCTGCCCACTACCGCAACTGGTGGAGCTTCTGGGTGGCACGGCGCCCCAAGTCCGAGGAAAACAGCAGCCGGTTTGCCTCCCTGCGGGCCGCACTCCCGCTGATTATCTGCATTCTTGTAGGCCTCATCTTCTTTATCGCCTTCCTGTGCATCTTTGCCAGCGGTAACCCCGTCGTCGAGCTCGTATGGAACACACTCGTGGACTGGTGGAACAGGCTTGTATCTTTCCTGCAGATCAGCTGGGATTTCTGTGTGCATGTCTTCTACTGGCTCGTGGGTATTCTCTGGTTTGGTATTTACTGCTTCAGCCGCCCCCAGTCCATCCCCGCCCCTCCCACAGAAGAGACAGAAACGCAGACCGACCGCGACACAACTCTGCTGCCCTACCTGCCCCTCTGCATCCTCATCGGCATCAACGCCGCCTTCGCTGTAGCCACCTCTACCGATATCGCCTTCCTCTGGTTCGGCCGCGTGCCGGAGGGCATTTCGCAGACAGCCTACCTGCATGAGGGCGCCATCTCCATCACTTGGGCATCCGTACTGGCGGCAGGCCTGCTGGTACTGCTTTTCCGCCGCAATGGCCAGGCTCGCAAGTCCGGCACCTCCCGCGTCTTCGGCTATCTGCTTGTAGCGCAGACCGCTCTTCTGGCCATCAGTGTATACATGCGCCTCTACCACCAGATATCCGACTACGGCTTCACCGTGCGCCGCATCCAGGCAGCGGAGGCCATGCTGCTGGGGCTGGCCGGGCTGGTCATTCTGCTCTGCTACATGTGCACCAACGGCGCCTTCCGCAAATACCTCAAAGTGTTTGTCGGCACTGTTACCCTCATGCTCATTGCCTTTGGCTCCTACAGCCCCGTGCGTCTCGCCGGCAACCTCAATCTGGCCTTCCTCAACTCCCACCCCCACTGGAATTTCAGCAACAAAGACTTCCGACTCGGCCGCTTCGATGTAAAGAACAACCTCGCCTTCGCCGAATACGTCTTTAACAAAGAAAAGGCTGAGGGCACTGCGGAACAATTCGGATTCTCTTACCTGCAAGGAGACGACCTCACCGACGCGGCTCTCGCCGTAGAAAAACGAGCCACCGGCGGCTCCTGGCTCACCCTCAACCTCTCAACCCTGGAGGACCTCCCCGCTGCAGAACGCATCCTCGGCCGCCCTATTACGCTCCATCTCGTTGAGCCAGCGAAAGAGTAACCGCCACATCTTCAAAATCGCGATAGGGGAACCTCTCAATACCCCCTTGTATCGAGAAATTGAAATTGGGCGAAGTAATGCGAGCCGTCAGGCGAGCCTAATTCAAGAGCCTCGCCGCATGGCGAGGCGGCATATGGTAGCCCAGGGCTTCAGCCCTGGGGTAGAGACGTATAAATATGGGAACCCCGACGTAAGGAGGGGTGGCATAATGCCCAGGCTTCAATATGTAGCGTCGCTTTATGCCACCCCACCATCCGGTGGGGTTCTCTTTGTTTTT
>JAFQGF010000035.1 GCA_017415555.1 Akkermansia sp. | reverse complement strand
AATAGCCACGGGTGGAGTGAGCAACGCGAACGAAACCCGTGGGAAAGGCAAAAAAACAAAGAGAACCCCACCGGATGGTGGGGTGGCACAAAGCAATGCTACATATTGAAGCCTAGGCATTATGCCACCCCTCCTTTCGTCGGGGTTCGTATTGATTTTTGCGTTATTCCCACGGTTCCGCCGCTATCGCGGCTTTACCGTGGGCTATCATATGCCGCCTCGCCATGCGGCGAGGCTCACAAATTCCGCTCGCTTTGCTCTGTCGAATTCCCTGCTCCCGACATCATTCCAATGCGCTTACAGGAAGGGGTTTGATTCCTGGCTTACATAGCCGGTATTCGGGGTTGTCGGCTTTCTGGGGGGTGGGGCAACCCCGGAAGGCAATGGAGCTGGTAGTTCTTCGGCCCCGATGAGCAAGCGCAGGATTTCCCGGTGAGACTTGGCCTTATCACTGCTTTTGAGGCAATCTGCTGCGAATTGTGCGGCTGTTTTGCCAGCCGGGTATGTGTCGGCACAAGGGTGGGTGCCATCTGAGCCCATGCTGAGAAGGTAGCGCACCATGTCCACATTTGCCCCGTAAATGCAACGCCGCCAGATGACGCTTAGTTGCCGGGTGGAAAGGCTGTTGAAGGGGACACCCAGGCGGCAGAGGGTGCGGGCTGCTTCCACATGTCCGTTCTCGAGTGCCAGATAGAGCGGGCTGCGTCCTTGTTTGTCGGTATCCGTCAGGGAGACTCCTTTTTCTGCCAGACGATTCAGGATGGCTGTGTGGCCATGTTGGGCGGCATAATGCACAGCCGTGCTCATTTCTTTTGGGGTGGATGAGAGAGAGAGTAGTCGTTCAAATACACTGTATTCTCCCCATATTGCGGCATGCTCCAGGGTAGTCTTGTTCATGCTGGAGCCGTTTGCTCCGGCGCCGTAATCCATCAGCAGATGGGCTATCTCACGATTCTGTGCTCTTACGGCATCGGCAAGGGCATCGGCACCGTGACGGGGAATATCCGCACCTGATTCTATGAGGATTCGAATTGTGCTGGTGTGCTCTTTCCCGGTAGCGGTTTTCAGGGCAAGTCCGTTGTAGAAGTTGACATCCCCACCCTGCGAAATCAGGAAGCGTACCATGGCGTCATTGCCGTGAAATGCGGCCGTCCCCAGCAGCCTGTTAACAGTAGTATTCTCATTATCGCTGGGGCCGTAGTGGGGCAGCAGCCAGGTGTATATCTCCGGTGTGGAGTAGGCAGCAGCGGTCTCCGGAAGGCTTTCCGAGGGATAGGCCATTTCCCGGGGATTGGCTCCGGCCGCCAGCAGAAGCTCTGCGATGTCCTGCCGATTCCGGCTGACGGCCAGATGCAGCGGGGGCAGTTGTTGGTCAAAGATACCCTTTTTCCGGGGGCCTCTGTTCGGGTTGGCTCCCAGTTCCAGCAGAAGTTTTGCAGCCTCGTAGTGGCCGCCTTCTATGGCGTAATGCAGGGCGGTGGCACCGCTGGTGGCTATGGCTGTGGCGTCGGCTCCTTGTGCTGCCAGGTGGCGTATCAGCTCACAGTGCCCTCCCATGGCGGCATACATGAGCATCGTTTCTTTATGGCAGTTAGCATCGGCCTCTATTCCACCCTTGCTGACAATAAGCCTGTAGAGCCGCAAGTTGCCTTGGTAGGCAGCAGCCATGAGGGCTGTAGTGCCCGACTTGGAGCGCAAGGTGACATCTGCTCCTGCGTGGATGAGCTTTTCTGCCATGCTGAGGCGTCCGTTCACGATGCTGCGTATCAGGGCACTCCGCCCGTCATCTCCCACGGCATTGATGTTTGCCCCGGCGGCCAGCAGGAGGTCCACAATGTCTGAAAACCCACGCTCAGCCGCTGCCATGAGAACGGGGCCTTTCTTTGTTTTTTTGCCAAAGCCCGGTGCCGGGAATTTTCCCCGGGCGTTTGCCGGGGCTCCGGCAGCCAGAAGCTGCCGTACGTAGTCGGCACGTCCGGCAAGTGTCGCTTTCAGGATGGCATTGCTGTTGGGGGGTGTTCCTTTCTCCAGCAGGAGGTTCACCATCTCATCATGCCTTCCCATGATGGCATGTACCAGGGCTTCGCTATCCGGCTTTGCTCCGGCTGCCAGCAGAAGCCGGGCGCATTTGGTGTGACCTCCCATCACAGCGTATAAAAGAGGGGAGATGCCTTTGCCTGGCTCGGTTTTTGCCCCGGCGTTCAAAAGGCTTTCCACGATATCGACCCGGCCGAAACGCGAGGCAATTTGCAGGGCTGTTTGTTGCTGCCGACTGAGCAGCTCTGCCGGCACTCCGGCCTGAATGCAACGGAGCGCCAGGGGAAGGTCACCTTTATTCAGAGCCTCGTGGCATACCTGAGAAAGGCGTTTCAGCTCTTGTTCCCGGGCTATGCGTTGCTCTTCGGCAATAACCTGTTGGTAGTGGCGTAAAATAGCTGCTCTTCCTTGCTGTAGAATGTCTTGTTGTGGTGTGGCCTGGGCGGTGGAGAAGGCTGCCAGAAGCGGTAGAAAGCGTGAGGAAAACATGCCCGTAGCATAGCACTGCCGCATTCGCCCGTCAAGGCATATTTTGCCGGCAGAAGAGAAAGCCCCCACCTAACGAACAGGCGGGGGCCAAGGGAAATCGGTGCAAGTGCGCGACTTACTTCAGAGCATCGAAGGCGCCCTTGAAGAAGTAGTAGCCCCAGCCCCAATCGGGGTCGCCGGACCAATCGGGGTCGTAGTGGTGGCGGGGCTTCAGGAAGCGCTCCGGGTGGGGCATGAGGCCCATGGCGCGGCCGGTGGGGTCCTGCAGGCCTGCGATGCGCAGCTCGGAGCCGTTGTGGTTGTCAGCGTACTGCAGGGCAACGCAGCCGTTCTCGAGGTACTTCTGGGCGTCGCCGGGTTCGCAGACGAGGCGGCCTTCCGCGTGGGCGGAGGGGAGCTCGAAGTTCTCGGGCAGGTAGGTGGTGAAGGGGCAGTTCGGAGCCACCTTCACGAGCTTGTCCCACATGCACTCAAAGCGCTCGCTCTTGTTCCAGATGAGGGAAGCCTTGGGCAGGATGCCCAGCTTGGTCAGAATCTGGAAGCCGTTGCAGATGCCGAAGAGGAAGCCGCCGTTGGCGTGGTGCTTCTGCAGGGCATCGCCCAGGAAGCGCTCTGTCTCCAGCTGAGCCAGACGACCGCTCATCACATAGTCGCCATAGGAGAAGCCGCCGGAGAATACAACGAGCTGAGCCTTGGCCACATGCTGGGGCGTAGCCGTGGCAATGGGCTGCACCTGGGTGGTGAAACCGGCGGCGCGCAGGGCGCGCTCGGTCTCCACGTCGCAGTTGGTGCCGGGGTATTTGAGAAGTAATGCGTGAGGCATAGTAAAATTACGAGTTAAGAGTTACGAATTACGTGTTATTAATAGAAGGGCGTTAATCCGTTCTTCCAGATGCTCTTCAGCTCGGCCACCTCTGCCTGCAGGACGGTGCTGCCCTTGGCGGTGATAGTGAGCTTGCCGTCGGTGGTGGCGGAGCCGATGCGGGCGCAGGGGGTGCCGGCCATGGCGGCGGCAAAGTCATCTGCCAGGTCCTCATCCACCTCCACCAGGAAGCGACCGGTGCTTTCTGCGAAGCAGGGCACGGCGTTGTTCTGCCAGCCACCCACGGTGGGCAGCTTGTCGAGGTCGATGCAGATGCCGCCCTTGCCGGAGAAAGCCATCTCGGCTGCGGCTACGGCCAGACCACCTTCGGATAGGTCGTGGGCGGAGAGCACCAGCCCCTGGGTGAGTGCCTTGCTGTAGTACTGCTTGTACACCTCGAAGTTAGCGGTGCAGTCTGTCTGGGGTACCTTGCAGTCCTTCACGCCCTTAATGCGGGCGTAGACGGAGGCTCCCATCTCGTCCTCGGTGTTGCCAACAATGAAGACGGCGCTGTTGTTGCGGCGCAGGCTGGCGCCACGCACATGCTCAGGCTCTTCCACCACACCGAAGCCGGAGCAGAGGAAGGTGACGGGGATGTTCACGGGGCCGTCCTCGGTCTCAAAGTAGTTGTAGAAGCTGTCCTTGCCGGATACATAGGGTGCACCGTATGCCAGAGCGGCGGTGCGGATGCCCTTGGCGCACTCCACGATGCGCCCCAGCTCGCTGGGGCATTCCGGGTTGCCCATGCAGAAGTTGTCCAGCAGGGCAATCTTCTCGGGGTTGGTGCCGGCCAGTACCAGCTGGCGCACAGTCTCATCCACCGTTCCGGTGCCCATGGCGTAGGGGTCGGTCTTACCCCACTCGGGCAGAATGGCCAGAGCGAGGGACATGAGCTTGTCGGAGCCATCGATGTCGATGACGGAGGCATCCTGCGGGGCGTCGGCGGAGGCTCCGGCGAGGGGCTTCAGCACGGTATTGCCTTGCACCTCGTGGTCGTACTCGCGGATGATGGGCTCGCGGGAAACGATGGCGAAGTCGCCGAATACCTGCTTGAGGTCGGCGGTCAGGTTGCTGTCGTCCAGAGCCACTCCCTGCATGGCAGGACAGGGGGTGAAGGTGGAGGTGAGGTACTTGGTGGGAGCATCGTGCAACTTGGAGTTGTCCATCTCCACCACCAGCTCACCATTGTGCCATACACGCAGCACGCCGCTGTCATTGGATTCACCCAGTACGGTCATTTCCGTCTGGAATGTGTTGGCCAGGTTCTGTAGCTCGTCTAGGTTTTCGGGCTTCACTGCCAGCACCATGCGCTCCTGAGACTCAGAGAGGAAAATCTGCCATGAGAGCATGCCGGTTTCCTTGAGCGGGGCGCGCTCCAAGTACAGGTTGCCGCCTGTCTCGGAAAGCATTTCACCTGCGGCGGAGGAGAAACCACCAGCGCCGCAGTCGGTCACGAACTCGATGAGGCCGCGCTCGCGGGCTTCCAGAATGACGTCGAGCGTCTTCTTCTCTTCAATGGGGTTACCAATCTGCACAGCCTGCTGGTCCTCGGTGGCGGATTCCTCGCCCATGGCGGCGGAGGAGAAGGTGGCACCGTGGAGACCGTCTTTACCGGTGCGGCCGCCAATGACAACTACGGCCAGTCCGGGTTTCATTTCTTTGGCTATGTCCTTCTGGGGAATCACGCCTGCCGTGCCGCAGAATACGAGCGGGTTGTAAATGTAGGTCGGGTCGAACTGAATGGCACCGCTGGTGGTGGGGATACCCATACGGTTGCCGTAGTCGCGCACGCCGTGTACCACGCCGCGCATAATGCCCAGGGGGTGAATGATGTTGTGGCCTTCCACCATGCTCTGCGGGGTATCGGGGGCGCCGAAGCAGAAGACGTCCAGGTTAGCGATGGGCTTGGCACCCTTGCCGGCACCCAGAATGTCGCGAATCACGCCGCCGAGGCCGGTGTTGGCTCCGGCGTAGGGCTCGATGGCGCTGGGGTGATTGTGTGTCTCGGCCTTCAGGCAGACGGAGAGCTCGTCGTCCAGCTTAATGAAGCCGGCATTGTCCACAAAGCAGCTGAGCACAAAACCCGGCTTCTGCGCCATAATCTCCTTGGACGGGCGCTGAATGAAGGTCTTGTACATGCTGTTAATCTCCTCCGTCTCACCATTCACGGTATGCTGAATGGTGGCGGCAAAGATGCGGTGTTTGCAGTGCTCGGACCAGGTCTGGGCGATTACCTCCAGTTCCACGTCGGTGGGCTCGCGGTCAATCTCGTTGAAAATCTGCTGCACGACCAGCATATCCTCCGTGGAGAGGGAAAGCTTCATGTCCTGGCTCAGCTTGGTCAGCTCTGCCTCGCTCAGGTTACGAACAGGTATGTGTCGGTATGTTGCCATAATCTATACTTCGTAATTTGTAGTTAGTCCCTTATTTGACGCTCCAGGTGTGGATGGCGGGGTTGCATACATCGTTGCAGAAGCGGGCGGCGAGTGCCTCCTTGTCGCCATTGCCGAAGATGTATATCTTCTGCGTGATAGTGAGGGCAGAGATGCTGAAGGCCAGCCCCTTGCGGCCGGAATAGTTGGTCAGGATAGCTTCCTTCTCCAGATCCAGAGCACCTTTCTTAATGCCATAGGAGATGCAGAAGAGCTCGCCTTCCAGCGCGGGTGTTCCGCCTTCCTCAACCTTCTGGGAGATGGGGTCTACCAGCACGCGGCGCATATAGTCCGCGGCTGCTTCGATGTCGCCCTCGCACTCTACGGTGTAAAGACGGGTGTGGTTGTAGGTCAGCGCATCGCTGATGGGGGTGTAGAGCAGCTTGTTCGCGTCTGTAGCGGACTGGAAGCGGCTGAATACCTCAAATGTAAGTGTTGCCATAAAGTTGAAAAGGGCCACCGCACAGTGTCGCACGGTGGCCGTAAATGATTCTGTGTTACTTGCTCAGGCGCTCCAGCACCTCGGCGTAGGATTCCATGAACTCGCCCAGCCCCTGGCGGAAGCGATCCTTGTCCATCTTTTTGCCGGTGGCCACGTCCCACAGGCGGCAGGTGTCCGGGGAAATCTCGTCGGCCAGCACAATGCAGCTCGGGTCTTCGGCCAGACGTCCCAGCTCAATCTTAAAGTCGATAAGGCGCAGGTTGGCCTTCAGGAAGAACTCGCAGAGTGTCTCGTTCACCAGCAGGGCCATTTTCTTGATGGCGGCGCACTCCTCTTCGGTGGCGGCGCCCATCTCGCGGGCGTAGTCGTCGTTGATGAAGGGGTCACCCAGGCTGTCATCCTTGTAGGAGAACTCAACAATGGGCTTCTTGAAGGCTGTGCCCTCGGCCACACCCATGCGCTTGGAGAAGCTGCCGGCGGCTACGTTGCGCACGATGACCTCCAGAGGAATGATGGATACCTTCTTTACCAGCAGGTTGATGTCGTCCACATCGTCCACGAGATGTGTTGCCACGCCCTTGGCCTCCAGCATGCGGTAAATAATGAGAGTGATGGCCTTGTTGAAGCGGCCCTTGTTCTCGAAGTCTTCCTTCTTGACGCCGTTGAATGCAGTGGCGGAGTCCTTGTACTCCATGCGCAGTACATTGGGGTCATCTGTTGTGAACAGTCTCTTGGCTTTGCCTTCGTAAATCGGTTCCATGATATTATCTGCGAGGGGTTGTGATTACACCTCACCCCCAATATACCTGAACAGGAAGCTTTGTCAAGCCTAAAAACCAGATTCGCAGAGCCGGAATGTAGATTCATTCAACTTTCCGTTTTATCCCTCATGCATTGATTTGGGGTGATTATGGCAATGCCGGATAAAAACAGCTGCTGTATTGAAAATGGGTTGCAAAAAATGGGGGATTGTGTAAATTGGAAGCGGTATGGGGAACAGGCAGAAAATCGCAGAACAATGCATCGGCTGGTTTCAGCAGGAGCATGCCCGCCTGTTGGCCTACCTTTCCACCTGTATGCCGGGGGTGGAGGACTCCGAGCTGCTGCTGACGCTCACATCTCAGCGAGTCCTCCGCGCAGTGGAGCACGGTCTCCTGTCAGCGGATGCGGATACCCTGACGCGCTACACCATGCGCCTCCTATACCGCGCGGCCGGCAATGCTCTGCGGGAACAGTCCCGCCGCCACGCACGCGAGGCGCAATACTGCCGCGAACTGTACGCTGATGGGCTTGTGCCCCACATGCTCCGGGAGGATGCAGACGATTCGCAGCTGGCTGTTCGCCGTGCTGTGCTCTGCCTCCCGCAGGAGCAGAGCCAGCTCATCATTCTCCATCTCTGGCAGGAACTCACGTTCAGCCAGATTGCCTCCGTTCTGCATCTCCCGCTTTCCACGGTGAAAAGCCGCTACCGGGTCGCTATCCAACGCCTGGAACAAATCCTGAAACCTCACTTCGATATTCCATCATGAAACAGGAAAATCTCACCCCATTGGAACAACTCATCCGCTCAGCCGCTCCGCGTGTGCAGGTAGATGAGGCCATGAGCTCCCGCCTGGAGAAAAGTCTACGCGCAGCGTCTGTGTCGCGCCATCGGCGGAGCGTACGGTGGTGGCATGGTGCCGCCGCTGTCGCCATGCTTGTCCTGCTGGCTGTGGCCGGGGGGGTGCTGTATGAGCCGGAGCCCCCGGCTGCTCCCTGCTATGTGGGGCGCATCAGTGCCGAGGCAGTAGAGCCTATCCTGGCACCGTACGAAGTTCGCAACGGTATGAGCTACGGCATCGTTGCCGGGGAATATGAAGTTGTCATCGCTGATGTCGCCTTATGAACAGAGTCTTCCATATCCTGGCGCTCCTGGCTTTCCTTATCACCTCTGCCGCGCCGGCAGAAGAATGGTGGGAGGATGAGGCAGAAGAGCGTATCCCCATTGTTTCCCGCGTTATCTTCGGTGTGCGTTCGCGGGCTCTGACGCAACAGGAACAGCTGCACTATGGCCTCTCCGGCTCACAGGGAGGGCTTCTTCTCACCGCCGTGGAGCCGGAAAGTCCGGCTGCAGGTGCCGGTATGCAGGCCGGGGATGTGCTGCTCGCTATCAATGGGGTGCCTTTTCATACCCCGGCAGATTTGCAATTGTATCTCAGCAGACAGCAGGCCGGGCAGCGGCTGCATCCTGTTCTGCTTCGCAACAGCAAGAAGGTGTTCTGCTCCGCCACGCTCCGAGCTCGCCCGCAACCCGTTGTGGTGGGGTATGCGCGTCCCGTCAATCATGCGGGTGTCAGGGAGGGGCTGCTCGCGTTGCAATGCCGCCTGGCATACCATCTGGCCCAATGTCCCCATAGTCAACAGGAGGCTCGCCAATGTGCAGCAGATATCCGACGCTTCATGGTCATCAGCCCTCAAACCTCCCTGCGCCTTTCTTATCGCGATTCCGTCGGCCCCATCAGCATCGACTGCAAGGCTACTCACTTCTCAATCCGGGCCGGTGAGCACTCCCTGCGACTCGACTCCTCTCAGGACGAGCTCCCACCCCACTTGCGGGAACGCCTGATACGCCTTTCCCGGAAAAATTAATCTTTTTTTCAACTTTTTTCATTTTTTTTCGCCCTTTTGGTCTTTCGGCGGTGATATATTTATAGAAAGTAGCCACTTCCAGCGGCGTTTTTCGGAAAAATTACCACCACCAGACAGACATGAAAACTCCACCTTACACCAAATGGTTCGATGCCGAGGATGCTTCCATTCAGCCACGTTCAATTGGTGTCTTTTTGGCGAGCGGGCGGTTTATCGATAACGCCGGGCCTCCCTCCGAGCCAGAGCTGGCTCTGGTGTACTATAACTACCGCCACTATAATCCGACCGATGGCAGATGGCTGGGACGGGACTCTATAGAGGAAAGAGGTGATTATAACTTGTATTGCTTTGTTGATAATTCTGCAACTTGTTTTACGGATATTAGAGGTAATGAGTTTTGTTGTGATAAATGCTCAAGAATCGGTGTTTTGAAGGCTGACGTATTAATAACTATCACTTCAGATTTTGGGTCTCCGGAAGTAGCTGATGGCTTTAACAAGTTTTCTACAGGATTCAATTATGCACTTAATTATTCAGAAAAAGTATTTCCACCTATAAAAATAGTATCGAATATATATACTTCAACTGTGGAATCTGCCTCAAAGTTTCTAAATAACCGCTATCAAATTTCTCGTGATAAGCGCTGGGTTGTTCATGGTAAAATAAAATATACAGTATGCGAAATAAAAAAATGTTGGTTGTTCTGGGAGCGTAAAGATGTAACTGACAAAGAGACTAAGTGGGTACATTCTGGATACATACTGCCTGATAAATATGGGGATGCTGAGTGGGAAGTGAAAAGGAAGCTGCAAAAAGAACTTAAAACAATAGAAGGGGTTTGATTATATGAACATAGTGAATAGAGTCTTATTTATTGGTATTATCGCCCTGTTGGTTTCTTGTAAAAGGAGCAGTGATTTCAGAGTTGTGAACCTTTCTGATGAAGATTGGGAAAAGTTAGAACCTTTCGAAGCTACGGAAATTATCTTTAAGGATATAAATCAATTGCTAAGAAAATATAAAGAGTGCCCAAACATGCGCCCTCCGGAAGATAAAATGCAGCTCTTTTACGAAAGACAGCTGGAAAATTATCGTTTTTATATGCCGGGAGAGAACGATCAAATTGCATCACCACTGATCACAAGAGAAGAACCTCAATGCTTAACAGAAAAAGAAAGTCGAGAAAAACTACATTTACTTTTGGCTTGGACTGAGGGAGAACTATTACAATATCGGCCCTACATCCTTAATGATAAATTAGAAAATTGTTTTAATTTTATTGGATTGGAGGCTAACTTAGATGGAGTGGTGACAGTTTTGCAGACAGATACAACAAGCAAAACAGCAACACAAAATATTATATTGTTGGAGATACTGAGAGTATTGGCAGAGTGGGATAGCAAGGGAGATGCAAAATTGTATTGGTGGAACTTTAAAGAAAAACAATCTCTGTTGTATATAACTCCCCATACAGCAACGATTTTTTATGAAAATTCTCAGGGAAAAATTGAATTTATCTTCTGTATACAAAGGGAATACTATCTAAACAAAAAGATAGAGTGTAAAGATGAGAATATTGGGTAACAACGGCTCGGTGCAGCAGACGGTCAGCACCGGCTATGGTGAGGACGGGCGTATTGTCTCCGCAGGTTTTGTATATGGCGGGGCGCAGAAGCTCTTCACCTATTCCTATCTGTCCGGTTCCCATCTGCTGCAGTCGCTGGTGAAGCCCAATAACATGACGCTTACGCTCAGTTATGAGGACAAGCGCGACCTGCTCATCGGCATGCTCTACAAGCGCAGCAATACGCAGGTGGCAAGCCGTTCCTACACTTATGATACACTTGGTCGCCCCACCTCCCGCGGCACAACGCGCGATGGACAGAGCGTGAGCGATTCCTTTGCCTACAATAACCGCAGCGAGCTGACTTCTGCCACTGTCTCCGGCGAGAGCTATGCCTACGATTACGATAACATCGGCAATCGCGAGACTGCTCAGGAAGCCGCAGAGACTGTAACTGCCTATGCAACAAACAGTCTGAATCAGTACACCGCCATCGGGGACTTTGTGCCGACTTTCGACGATGCGGGCAATCAGACGCTCGTAAAGACAAGCACCGGCATCTGGACCGTTACTTACGATGCGGAGAATCGTCCCACGTTGTTCAGCAATGCGGATGGCAGCACCACTGTGGAATGCACCTATGACTACATGGGGCGCCGCGCCACGAAGAAGGTGACAGTCAACGGCAGCGTTACGCTCCACCAGCGCTATATTTATCGCGGTTATCTCCAGATTGCCTGTTGCGACTTGACTCGTACGGCACAGACGGCACTGTGGCTTCTCACCTGGGATCCCACGCAGACCACCGCGACGCGCCCGCTGGCTATTCAGATAAACGGCACCTGGTTCACCTATGGATGGGATCTCACCAAAAATATCTGCGAAGTTTACGGCCAGCACGGCTACATCCGCACCGCCTACACCTACACCCCCTACGGCTCTGTCACCATGTCCGGCGACCTAATACAGCCGATTCAGTGGAGCAGTGAATACCACGACACAGAGCTGGCTCTGGTGTACTACAACTACCGCCACTATAATCCGACCGATGGCAGATGGCTGGGGAGGGATATACTACCTAGCTATATTTCATATGTATTTGCCCGAAATATGAGTGTTTTGTTAACGGATTTTCTGGGGTGTTTTATATGGCCTTTCGCGGATCAAAGGCAACCACATGAAAGAGAAATAGAAAATCCATTTATATTGCTTCCTTATTATTTGCAAGATCTGTGTCATGCCGGATGTTGTTCAGATGCTTTTTCTATAAGAGTCTGTGAACAGCAAGCAATAGAAATAGGTAATAGAATAATACAACTATGGGAAGATAATTATGGGAAAGGAAATAATAAAGGTGAACATAATTATGGTGGCTATTTATGTTGGGATTGGGCAATGGGGTTCTATAAAACGGCTTCAGAATCATCAGGTGATAAATGGCATTATAGGTATCGGCAGTTATTTCCTGTAGGTGCAAGAGAGTATGCGAAAGGTGAAAGGATTACTACTCATTTTTATACTACTCTTTGTGCTTGTAATAGAACGAGAAATAGTAATTGTTGTATTCACTTGGATGATGGCTTTATATGGGATAATGGATACATTCATCAAGAAGAAGATTGGTATGGGGATAATTGGGAAGAGTTTCCGGTAAATATCAACAATATAGATATTAAAGATTTAATTATAAGATAATATGTAATTTTATGAAAGGTGAAGAAGGTTTTGCCCGCTTAGTGTTTCTTTTTGTTGCTCTTGCATCTTGCAATTCAATAAATGGAGAAACTCTGTTGTTGGAACAAAAAACTTGTATTAATAATTGCATTGTTGGTCAAATGGAAAAACGAGGATGGAAGATTAAACACAATGGGTTAAGTAGATATGGTTTCTTTGATGAAAGTGGTCAATTTGTCCCTTTGGGATTATTGAATATAGAAAAGAATGAAATAGAATGTTTGGTGTTTTTTGATATTAAAAGTCGATTAATAATAAACATGGAGGTATTGGAACGCGAGCAAAAACATAATAAGCAAACCAGAAGAATTTATAAAGATGGATTTAAAAGAGGTCATGAAATTCATACCTTGGAATTGTGAAAGATATCTGTTGCGGCCTCCGGAGAAGTTATAACAACATGACGCTTACGCTTAGCTATGAGGACAAGCGCGACCTGCTTACCGGCATGGTCTATAAGCGCAGCAATACACAGGTGGCAAGCCGTTCCTACACCTACACCCCCTACGGCTCTGTCACCATGTCCGGCGACCTAGTACAGCCGATACAGTGGAGCAGTGAATACCACGACACGGAGCTGGCTTTGGTGTACTACAACTACCGCCACTACAATCCGACCGATGGCAGATGGCTGGGGAGGGATATGGTTGAAACTAACAGGTGGCAATATTATATTGCCAATCGAAATAATAGCATTAGTCTTTATGATTATCTTGGTCTTCGTGCAAAATATGTAGAGGTAAATCCGATTGAGGTGAAAGGCTATCTGGATGAAGGGGTAGATGAACTAAATCCGGCTGTATGCGGGTTAACAGGTGTCTATATTAAGCTAGTTATGAATATAAAGAATTGCGATAATGGTATTGATGTGTGTTGCGTAAAGAAGATTGATAAATGGTCAGTTATAATACATGTGCAATCACGTGATGCGTATCAGTCTACGGGGCTTATGGGAAGTCCGTATGTGACAGATAATGAAAAGAAAAATGATATTATGAAATTACTGCAAAAAATGCCTCGAGGGTTAAATAAGGCAAAATATTTGGCTGAAACGGAATTCAATAATGGAGCAATTAAACCTGAGGTATCTACATATGAAGGAAACCTTTATCATGAAAAAGTTCATAAAAAACAACTTCTGAAATATAAGAAAAAATGGCAAAAATTGATGGATTCTTATGAAGAAATAGTTGAGTGCTCAGGTGAACGCAGAACTCCGGAAGAGGTTAGGAAATCATGTAGGTTTTCATATGAGCAAGACTGGATTTATTCTCAAGAGGTCGGTATTGATATGCCAGATTTAGATCATGCAAAAATGGAAAAGGAAGCATTAATGAAAACTTATGAATATTATTTAAATAAATACGATATTAGATGATATGAAAAATATGACTTTAGTGTTTCTGATAGGATTATTCTGCTGCTTCTGTAAATCTTTTGCTTCGGATTTGAACAAGGAGGTTAAAGAGCATATATATATTACTTATTCAGAAGAACTGCAAAGGCTTGTGCAGGAGCTTTTAGAGGATGAAGTTCCCGAGTTGCGTTTTACCAGGCGATACAAATGGAATTTAGATGAGTTTACCATGAGGTATGCGGTGGAATTAGGTATCAGCAATTATTTTATGAGGGAAATTAAAAAGTTGCCACTGAGGAGGACAGGGCCTTTTGTGCATTATGCTCCTCCTCCCTGGCATGTTGTGGATTTTGGTCCATACTTGATACCTATTATAGGCGAAGACTTGTATTATAAAATCAAAAAAAGAGAGGTAAAAATTACGGCGACTGATATCAAATTATACATGGAGGGAATGATTAAGCTATACGATGTCATGTATGATATGAGCCTGAAACTACCGCAGGCCCCCCCCTGTAGGGCTGAACCTGCAAACGAACAGTAACGGGCTATGAAATATCTTGCATTTGTTCTTAATCTGTTTTTTTTAAAATATGCCGTTTTGATATGGTGAAGTTATATGTATTGTTGGTGCCGTTTCTGGTGTCTTGCGTGTCTTCATATCCTTATAAAGACTATCCGCACATAGTGCAATATTCTTTGGAGGCTTATAAGCCTATCACTCAACCTAAAATGCTGTTTAAAAAACTTTGTTTCATGGTTGGGCGCGAAAAAGTGCTGGAGCTCCATCTCGATGCTGC
>JAFQGF010000064.1 GCA_017415555.1 Akkermansia sp. | reverse complement strand
CATTGCTTTATGCCACCCCACCATCCGGTGGGTTCGGTTTGTTTTTTCGAGCGACCCCACGGTGTAGCCGCTGACGCAGCTACACCGTGGGCTACTATATGCCGCCCGCACTTGTGCGGGCTCTAAGTCAGGCGAGCCTGCGGCTCGCGGAACTTCCACTTTGTACATTGTCCATTGTACATTGTACTTCCACAAATCCCCATTTGCCGGGCTAATCTTTGGGACACATGTGATATTTTACTCTAACGAACACTCCGTAGCGCGACCTCGAAGGCTCGCAGGGTGCTGGTGGCAGAGGCGATGCCTTTGCCGGCTATGCCGAAGGCGGTGCCGTGGTCGGGACTCACGCGCAGGCGCGGCAGACCGATAGTGGCATTGACGGCATTGTCAAAGTCGATGAGTTTGAGGGGGATAAGTGCCTGGTCGTGGTAGGGCGCCACAATTCCGTCGTACATGCCCTGTGCGGCATCGCGATAGACGCAGTCCGGCACGCAGGGTCCGGCAAAGTCTGCATAGGGCGCGGTCTGTTGCAACAGGCTGAGTGCCGGAGAGATGATGGTTTGCTCCTCGCAACCGAAGGCTCCGGCTTCCCCATTGTGCGGGTTGAGGCCGGCCAGGGCAATACGCGGCTGCTCTTTGCCTGTGCGCCGCAGGAAATCCGCCAGCAGGGTGCCGATTCGCACAATTTCTTCCGTTCGCAGCAGGTGCGGCACATCTTCCAGCGCCACATGCGTGGTGCACAGCGCTACGGTGAGGTGCCGCCCGGTCAGGCACATGGCAAAATCCTTTACTCCCAGGCGGTCTGCAAAGAACTCCGTTTGCCCGGGGTAGGCAAATCCCAGTTTGTGCAGCGCTTCTTTACAGATGGGGGCTGTCACCACAGCATCGATGCTGCCGCAGCGCAGAGCCTCCGCCGCCAGTTCCAGATGCTCCAGAGCCGCTTGTGCTGTGGCCTCTGTGGGGCAACCGGGAGTGCAGGGGATTTGCCGGCCGATGAGGCGGTATTCTGCTCCGGCCGGTGCCTGTGCCAGTGCTGTCCGTATCACTTCCGGGCCGATGCCGGCCTGGTCACCCAGAGTGTAGCCGATGATGGGGCGTTCTGCACTCATACTTATGCTTCCTCCGCCACATCGTCGCTCTCCATTCTGGGAAGGACTGCGGGGGTGACGATGGAGGCGGGTTTCTGTTTCTTAACCGGGGGGCGGTATGAGCGCTCGGTGTTAATGTATTCCGTGTTCGAGTCTCGCGGTTCAAAGCGCAGCTCGGCATTGACAGACGCGTGGTACACCACTGTCAGCGCGATAGCTGTCAGCGTGGGAACCAGCAATAAACTGCCCAGACACGTCTTCATGCCCCCTATTCTACACAATCACGCGCTGATTTCAAGCCCCAATTGAGGCAGCGTGTCTGCCAAAACAACGCTGCAACCCTCAGGCTACAGCGTTGTTCTCTCTCTCTCTTGTATTCTTCTTCAATCCACTTGGGGAATTTTCGGTACCGGGGCAGCAGTGCTCTCCGGCTTGAAGGTGGTGTTCTTCTTCCAGGTTTGAGTGCGGAAGAAGATGCCCAGCTTGCCGCGCATTTTCAGCTCATCGCCGTCGCGCCACATGGAGCAGCGGTAGACGCTGCCTTTTTCCGGATCCAGCACCTTGCCGCCATTGTATTCATCGTCATCTTTTGTCAGATCCCAGATGATATCCAGCCCCAGGGTGCTCGGGTTGCCGGGAATGGCCGCCTTCGCATTCTTGTTTTTCAGTAGCTGTACCACGCGGCCATAGACTTTGCCCTTGTACTTGTACACCTGCACCACGCTCTTGGCCTCGCCGGTTGAGTCGTCTATCGTGGTCCAGAAGCCCTCTACGTTTGCTACGGCCTGCGCTACCAGCGCACAGGCACTTACTACTGCTATGGAAATGAGTTTCTTCATGTTATGGATGGAGTGTTTTCGGTTGTTTCTGCTCCCCGTTTTCTAAAGTTAGAGTGGGGTCGAAGTTGTGTATACCAGAATTCTATAGTTATGTCAAGCTTTTTATTTAGGCTTGTAGGAAAGAAGGAGTTATGGTAGAATACGGTCACGCATGAAACATACACTTAAATCTCTCCTTGCCGTGCTGGGAATGGCCGTAGCTCCGCTACTGCCGGTTGCAGCAGCTGCCACGCCCGGCCATGTTGTATACGAGGGCAACATGTTTGCCCCCGGTGAGAATGGGCCGGATTTTAAGCAGAAGCTTAACGACCAATACGGGACTCAATTTATTATTGAGCTGGTGTACGGCTATTGGGCGCTGGATAACGCGATGGATGGCTACAACAAGAATGCCAATCTGGCCATTCTGTATACGATTCTCAATCAGCGTTTGCTGGAAGATGATGTCAATGGCGGCACCTGGCTGCGAGTGGACTTTGCCGGCTCCTGGGGGCTGGACAGTGCATCCTCCCGAGCCTCCACGTTCCATGCCTATGCTCTGGGCATGTGCTCCGGTCTGCATACGGATTTGTTCGAGGGGCATGATGCCGCGTTCCTGGAGATTTCCGCCAAGCATTTCTTTGCCCGCAAGCGTGCCTGCATCACAGCCGGTATGATTAAGCTGAACAACTACTTCGACCGCATTCAGCATGCCCGCTTCACGAACGATAATTTCGAGAGTTCCGGCGTGCTGCCGCTGCCGTACAATAACCTGGCAGTAGTGGGGCAGTATGAACTGGACGCCCGCAACTGGGTGTCTGCAGCGGTCACTCGCATGGGAACCCGCTGGGGGCACAATCCCTTTGATGCCGACCAGGCAAACGGTTATGCCGTTGTGGGCGAGTGGGGGCACTTCTTCCACAATGGCAAGGGTATTACCCGCCTGAGCCCCTTCTTCTGCAGCCAGGATGGCCTGGGCAAGGATGGTGTGATGCATGAACGCAACGCCGTGGGTATCTTCGGCAGTATTGAGTACCAGGTGAATGATACTGCCCGCGTGTATGCGCGTGCCGGCTGGGCTTCCGGGGACTACCTGCGCTGCTCTGCGGAGGCTTCTGTGGGTGCCACGCTGCACCTTATTCCCTCCCGCCCCGGAGATTATCTGGGTATAGGTTTCGGCCTCTTCAAGGGTGCGGAATCCGGTGCCAACGAGCTGGTCAATGAGTTTGAGAAGATTCTGGAGCTTATGTACCGCTACGAGATTAACAGCTACCTCTACGCCTCGGCATATTATCAGATGGTGATGGATGCCGCCTACCGCGACAAGGATTTCGCCTCCGCCGCAGGTCTGCAGATTGGCCTGTGCTTCTGATGGCCGAGTATTAGTTTAAATTTCACAGCCCGCAAAAGCGGGCTGTGAAATTTTTCAGATTTGGGCACCTCTAAAAACTCAAAATGGGTGACAAATTGAAATTTGTCGGGCGAGCGAAGCGAGCGGAATATGTGAGCCTCGCCGTATGGCGAGGCGGCATAAAATAGCCACGGGTGGAGTGAGCAACGCGAACGAAACCCGTGGCTATAGAGAAAAAACAAACCGAACCCCACCGGATGGTGGGGTGGCACCCTGTCACGGCGTAGGGCGTGAGCCCGGAGACGGAAAAGCGATGCTACATATTGAAGCCTGGGCATTTCCGTCTTCGCACTTCGTGCTACGCCGTGACAGGATGCCACCCCTCCTTGCGTCGGGGTTCCCATATTTATACGTCTCTACCCCAGGGCTGAAGCCCTGGGCT
>JAFQGF010000034.1 GCA_017415555.1 Akkermansia sp. | reverse complement strand
TAGCCACGGGTGGAGTGAGCAACGCGAACGAAACCCGTGGGAAAGGCAAAAAAACAAAGAGAACCCCACCGGATGGTGGGGTGGCATAAAGCGACGCTACATATTGAAGCCTGGGCATTATGCCACCCCTCCTTACGTCGGGGTTCCCATATTTATACGTCTCTACCCCAGGGCTGAAGCCCTGGGCTCTACCATATGCCGCCTCGCCATGCGGCGAGGCTCTTGAATTAGGCTCGTCTGAAGGCTCACATTACTTCGCCCAATTTCAATTTATCGGGAGGGCATTCTGAAATAGAAAAATACATTTTTTTAACACAGCGTATTCATGAGCTGGTATTCAACAACTTAATTTAACGCATTGCTTCAAATCTGAAATAAACACCAGCAAATCTGGATCAGCCCCTGTTTTTTTATCTACTGCTTTTTTCTTGTGTTGGGAAGAGCGGCGTGCTATAACTCATTGCGGGTTCCAACAACGCCCTATCCATCGACATGAAGAAAATGTTATCTGTGCCTCTTGCGCTGTTTCTGACTACAACAGCTGTAGTAGCAGCGGTGCCTCCTTTGGAGTCCGCCCTGGTGGAAAACATGCTGTGCCACGATGTTTCCCCGGGGGATGCTGCGCTCTTTGAACGCTATTTCGGCAGCGAAATGAAGCCCGTGGAGAAATGCTGGGATGCAGCAGCGCTCACAGAGTATTCCTCCTTCTGGCGTAAAAACAAAGCAGGCAAGAAGGTGCTTTGTGAATCTATTGTTCAGCTGGCAGAAGATGGCAGTATGCGGCGACGACTGTGGTGCGAGCGATTTGAAAACTCTGATGGTAAGCGAGTGAATTATCAGGAGCGGGTTCAGAAGGCCGTGGCGCCGTTTGTGTTCATGAGCAGCCTGACAAAGATTGTGGATTACGCAGATGAAACGGTGTATTTTGAAATCGTGAAATACAATCCGCAGTCCCGCCGCATTGAAGGGGTGGAGAACAAGAGCTGGAAACGTTCGGAACTGAATGCTACGGAGTCTCTTACGGATAGCGATAAGGGAATGTTTAATGAGGTTTTCCCTTCCCATAAACAGAGAATCACACCGGCTGCATGGGATGCGGAAAAACGCATCGTTTATTCCGCCAGGGGGTGGAGCCACAGTGGGCTCTATGAGCTGAACGGACAGCTTAAATGGGTGGCTCCGGATGGCAGTAGCTGCCGCATTGCTCACAAGGCTCTGGAACGACGCGGAAAGTTCAAGACAAAATGGCAACCTTATGCTCGTACATTGAAAACAATTAAGCCTTACCTTTTTCTGGAACTTCATCATGGGCACGAACTGGTAGTCACACTGGAGGATATTGACCCGCAGAGCGGGGCGTGGCGTGGTACCCGTACCCGGGTATACGATTTTGCCTCGCTGGTGATGATGAGGGAAAGCACTATTACCACGCAACTGCCATGATTCGACGTTTCCTGAGCCTGTTTCTTTTGTGCTCAGCCTGGTCCGGGGCAGAGGAGAGAGAGGAAGTGCTGCCCGGGGTGTACATGCACAACGAGCTTGTTCCCAGGCGGGAGGATTGTCACTGCTTTTTACCTTTCTTTGATGCAAGTCGCTTCGCTTTTCTGGCGGATTCGCAGCTTGACGTGGTGATATTTGATATTGAACAGGGGGAGGGGAAGCCCCCTGTGCGGCATCGTTTGAAGGTGAAAGATTTGAGACCAGCCGAATATGGCGGCAAAGAGGCTTCCGCCAACGATAGGCAGCTGATGAAGCGCTACTTTGGTGGCGAGCGCCGGGCGATTCGCCGGCAATGGGATGCCGAGGCGGGGATTCTGTATAGTGCGCGTGAGGTGAACTCCAAAATTGGCAAGTATTGGTTAGCGAGCCTTACCCGGATACGCTCAGATATGTGGCGCAGAATCATTGCAGCTGACGATTGCAAGGTAATTGAGCTAACCAATTTGAAACCCTGGTTGTTTACCTATTGTTACTTTGATGGCGGTAATATCGGTCCGGGCATGGAGGAGCATATTATTATTCAGGATGTCAGGGTGAATCCGCAAACCGGGGCATACGAAGGCACTCGGAACATTGTATATAATTACCGAACACTGGAAAAAGTGGAGGATACTTTGCATTTCTTTCATCCGGACGAGGAGGACGCGACTGCCGTGAAGGAACGCAATGAAGCAGCCTTGCGAGCATTGCTGGCTGATCCGGATACTCTGGAGGCGCGTGTGTTTGTCTGGTTTCCGAATGAATGGCGAGGTGTGGAATATCCTGTAGCGGTTGACAACATGCCGCGTCTGCGCGAGATTCTTCGCCACATGCAGGTGAATCCGGAATGCTGGAACAAAACGCCCAGCTTTTTCCCTGCCAATCGCTATTTGCTGCTTTGTCTGAAAAATGAGCAAGGCTGTGTTCAGCTGCGCTTGCATCCGGACAGAATCACGACGCCTCGGAAGGCCCCTATCGATAAATCTGCTGCGTTTGATTGGGAAAAGGAGAATGAACGGAGGAATTACCCATTCCTATTGCCTGATGAAGAGCTGCGCCGTGAACTGGTGGAAATTGTGGAGCGCACACTTCCGGCAGAGGTAAACTGTGAAAGAACAGTAAAATGAAAATGCTTATTTACTTGTTGTGTTGCAGTTGCGCCTGGACTGCAATGAGTGACGCAGCAGTGCGCGACAGGCACAGGCCGACCTATGAAGAGTCTAGGGCTGCTGCTATAGCAGAGGCTCAGAAAGAGCTGGAAACTTGTCAGGCTTATGTGGCGATTATGCGGGCTTGGGTGGATGTGGCGTTCCCGGGTGAAGAGCCCGGTAGCTACGCCGTAAGGTCTGAAGATATGCCGCGCCTGCGCCACATTGTAAGCCAGTTGAAGGTTAACCCGGAGTACGCGCTCAGGAAGGTGAGGATGAAGCACCGGCACCTCCAAGTCGGGTTGCGACTGAATTTCGGCCAATATGGAGACCTCTATCTGCGAAAACAGCTCACAACATACCCCGGAGATACGAGCTCTGGACATGGAAGCTGCCTCTATATGCTGCCCTCTGCGGAATTGAGTAAGGAGCTCATTGACATCGTCGGTCAAGTGATGCCGCCGGGTAAATGATTTGTATTTATACCAACAAAAAGCCGCAGCGTTTTCGCTGCGGCTTTTTGTTGGAAAAGGCCGTTCTGTTGTTTAGAATATCTTGGTGTCGTCGCCGAAGGAAATGCCGATTTCCTTGGCTGCCTCCACGAGCTGGCTCTGGCTGTCCACCAGGTGCAGAGTACGCACAGCCTCCTCGATGGGCATGGATACCATGTCTACGCCATGCAGCGCAACTGTCTCGCCGAACTTGCCTTCCTCGATGAGGTCGATGGCTTTGGCTCCACAGCGCACACCGAGCACGCGGTCGTAGGGAATCGGGCTGCCACCGCGCTGGATGTGGCCCAGCACGCAGTAGCGGGTCTCGATGCCTGTGATGGTCTCCAGCTTGGTGGAGAGGAAGGAGGCAATGCCGCCCAGGCGTACTTCGCCCTTTGTCTGCTCGTCGAGCGTGAGGAGCTTGCCGCCAATCTTGGCGCCTTCACTCACCACGATGATGATTTCGCGCTGTCCGAGAGCTTTCAGCAGCTCTACCTTGCGCACGATTTCTTCGAGCTTGAACTCGATTTCGGGCATGAGGATGACGTCTGCACCACCGGCAATACCGCCGTACAGTGCAATCCAGCCGGCGTGGCGGCCCATCACCTCCACCACCATCATGCGCTTGTGGGAATCGGCCGTGGTGCGCAGGCGATCCAGGTTCTCGCTCACAACGGAAACGGCCGTCCAGAAACCGAAGGTGTAGTCTGTAGCTCCGAGGTCGTTGTCGATGGTCTTGGGCACACCCACGATGGGCAGGCCGATGGCGCGAAGCTCATTGCCGATGGTCTGGGAGCCATCGCCACCCACAACGATGAGGGCTTTGAGCCCGAGACGTTCCACAGTGGCTTTACTGCGTGCCAGCACGTCTTCTGCAATCTGCATGCGGCCACCTACGCCGCTTTTCACGGTGAAGTTGCCCTTATTGACAGTACCCAGGATGGTGCCGCCGCAGGAGCGCACGTTGTGGCAGTTCTCGGGGGTGAGAATCTTCCAACGCTCGTTTTCCGGCGTGGAGAGCAACCCCTCGAAGCCGTCGTAGAAGCCGTAGACTTTCCAGCCGCGGGCAGTTGCAGCACCCACTGCGCCTTCAATCACGGCGTTGAGTCCGGGGCAGTCGCCGCCGGCGTTAAGAATACCGATATTCATGATGTTAAATATTTAGTGTGGAAGGATAATGAATTGGGAGTGATTCGAAAAGTCGTTGGAACGCTGCCAGTCTTCCCAGGTGCTCCAGCTGTCTCGCAGCAGGTTTGTTGCTGTTTTGTAGCGTTGCTCCGAGGTGCGGGCTCCGGCTACTACTACCAGAAGTCGCTGGCCGTAGGTGGCGGGTTTGCCGGTTCTCGGGTCAATCATCTTGACAGAGGTGCGTGTGCTGGTGGCGATGATGCAGCAACCGGCGCTTTTGGAGCGAGCGGCTCGCACGCCATCCACGTTGTCGTAGGCCAGCAGGCGGTTTGAATTGGTGATAACCGCCTGTCGCACCTGCCCGTAGGCATTGGTGATGGTAGCAGTGTGACTTTTCTTGGAGCTGATTCCCTTGAATTGCGGCTTTTCAATGGCATACATACCCAGCAGTGCCAGATCTCTGGTGGATGCAAGGGATACGATGGAACCATTGCTGCCTTTGAAGCGGGTGGCATTCATGCCGATAGCAGCGGCCATGCGGTTCATCTGTGCCACGAAGGCTCCGTCCGGGTCCATCATGCTGAGTGTTGAGCCACATGCGTATGCCAGGGTGGCAGCACAGGCGCTGTCATCCCACATAATGGCAGAGTGCAGGGCATCGCGCAGAGAGATGCGATCCCCCGGGCGCAGGTGTAGCAGGTTGGTGGCGGGCCACTGGCAGGCAGATTCCGGCACGGTGAGCTGGGTTTCCATGCTCACGTTTCCGGAGCTAACCCAATCGAGCACGACAACCGCGGTCGCTATGTTGGCCAGCATGCCAATGGGACGCCGCTCGTTCGGATTGGACGCATACAGGATGCGCCCGGAGTTTGTCTCCATGGCAAGATAGCTGGGCTTCATGTCAGCCGCCATCGGGCCGCTGAATATTCCTGTGCAGGAGCTGAGCAGCGCTAAGCCTGCACAGACCAGACCGACAATTCTGAGGGAAAGACGTTTCATTCCTTTGTTTTCGCTTTCTTTCGGGGCTTTGCTGCCGGAGTGGAATCCGCAGCCGTATCTGCTGGCTTGCTGCCGAATATTTCTTCCGGGCGACGATCGCCGAAGATGATGCCGAGGTCGCGCGCCGTGCGGACAATCTGGCTGTCGGCAGATACCATACGAGGCTTGGCAATGGCCTGGGCGATGGGAACACTGTCCACATTGAGACCGTTCAGCACAACGGTGCGGCCGAAGTTGCTCTGCTCGATGAGCTTCACGGCTTCTACACCGAAACGGATGCCGAGAATGCGGTCGAACGGGCAGGGGCTGCCACCGCGCTGGGTGTGACCCAGCACGCAGTAACGGGTCTCGATGCCGGTCATTTCCTCGAGCATCTTGGAGAGGCGGTTGCCGATACCACCCAGGCGCTCATCTCCGTTGTCTTTGTTGCGGACGGTGACGAGCTTGCCATTAAGCTTTGCACCTTCTGCCACGACAACGATAATCTCGCGCTGGCCTTTCGCTTTGCGGGCTTTCACGCAATCCACCACATTCTGCATGTCGAAGGGAATCTCGGGGATGAGCACCACATCGGCTGCAGAGGAGATAGCGGAGTGCAGGGCAATCCAGCCGGACTGGTCGCCCATTACTTCCACCACCATCATACGCTGGTGGGCATTGGCCGTGGTGCGGATGCGGTCAATGGACTCACTTACCACGGACACCGCGCTCTGGAAGCCGAATGTGTAGTCCGAATCGGGGCAGAGGTCGTTGTTGATTGTTTTGGGGATGGAGATAACAGGCAGCCCTTCTTCGGAAAGCAGGTTGGCCGTGCGAGCCGAGCCGTTACCGCCGATAACTGCCAGAGCCTGAAGACCCAGAGCAGAAATCGTCTTGGTGGCTTTTGCCATGATTTCCGGCTCTACGCGGGGAATGCCCAGCTTGTTGATGACAACCTGGAAATTACCCGTATTGGTGGTGCCCAGGATGGTGCCACCATGAGAGCGGATTTTGTGTGTCTTCATGGGGGTAAGCATCTCGTAGCGGCGACCGCCTTCCACGGGCAGCAGGCCTTCAAAGCCATCGTGGAAGCCGATTACGCGCCAGCCGCGGCTGTATGCTGCAGAGACGTAACCCTCAATAACTGCGTTGATTCCGGGGCAGTCGCCACCGGAATTGAGTATGCCGATAATCATAAATAGTCTGTTGCTTGTCTCGTATTATTGAAGAGGTTTTGCATCGGGTATAGCCCCGAAGTAGTGTGCGCAGCACCACAGGGCTCGCGGGTGGTGGAAGAAGCTCTTCCACATGGAGCCTTTAAGCCCGTTGGTGGTGGTGCCGTCCTGATTGCAATAGCCGTACCACTCGCCGTGAACTTTGTCCTGCAGGTGCTCGAAGGCCCAGTCGTGAATGCGCTGGTGCCATTCGGCGTATTTTTCATCGCCTGTCATCTTGTAGGCCAGAGCCGTGCCGATGAGGGCTTCGTCGTGCGGCCACCAGAACTTCATGTTGTGCCAGTATTCCTGCACGGGCTTGTTGTACACGTCTGTGTAGTACAGCAGGCCACCGTATTTCTTGTCCCAGCCGCGCTCCAGTGCCCAGTCTATCATCTTGCAGCCGATTTCGATGAGCTTCTTGTCGCCGCCACGGCGGCGGGCTTCCTCCAGCACAAACCAGCCGCCTTCAATATCGTGGCCGGGGTTGAGCACGCGCTCGTCGAAGTGGTCGATGACGGAGCCATCGGGGGCAACATTTTCGAGCACAGCCTTGATGTCCTCATGCAGGAAGAGCCGCTGCAGGTCATCGATGCAACGGTCAATCCAACCGGTGTAGAAGCCATCTGCATCGCCCAGGTAGCGGCGCAGCTCCTGTGCGGTGACAATCATAATCATGCGGCAACCCAGATTTTCGCCCGGGCGTTTACCGGTGCTCTTGGGCTGCATCTTGCCGGGGGTAAAGAAGATGTCTGCGTAGATGTCAAACCAGTGGCGGGCGCGTTCTGCACTCTCCGGTTTACCGGTGGCACCATAGTGTGCAGCCCACGCGATGGCGGCAAAGCATTCGCTGTAAGCATAACGGCGCTTGCGGATGGGGGTGCCGTCTGCTGTCATGTGGAAGTACATGCGGCCATCTGTTGGGTCAACGCATTTCTCTTCCAGGAATTTGAGGGCACTTTCTGCGTACTCTTTCCACTCGGGACGTTGCTCAATACTGTTGTAGCAGGTGAGGAGCATCCAGGCCATGCGACCCTGTGCCCACACGTTCTTGTCGGTGTCCACTAGGGTGCCATCCTCGGCACAGCAATGGTAGAGCCCCCCGTTCTCTGTATCTAGTGAACGGGGGAACCAGAACGGTACTACCTCATTGAGCAGCTTGTCTTTGTAGAAAATGCCAAGTGCTTTTGTATCCATGATGAGGCAGGGGGAATTGATTATTTATAGATGGCCCAATCGTAGAAGCCGATAGCCTTCAGCTCGCTCTTGAGTGCCTCGAGAGTGGCCTTGTCCTGCTTGCCCATGGGAAGACGGGCCGGTCCGAAGTCCACGCCAGTCCACTCGCTCATGAGGTATTTGCAGCAACCCATGTAACCCTTGGCGGCGATGATGTTAATCATCTTGACGGAGAGCAGCTGCAGGCGGCGGGCTTCTGCCATGTCACCGGCGTCTACGGCCTTCATGATGTCATCATACAGCTTGGGAGCATAGTTGAAGGAAGAGCCTACACCACCCTTGGCACCTGTGGCGTATGCACCCAGGAACCACTCGTCCACACCCCAGGGGATGTCATACTTGCCGCCGTCGTAGTTGAGGGCGTCCATGTAGAGAGCCAGGTCGGGGTTGGTGAACTTCACGCCCACGAAGTTGGGGATGCTGGCGGCGCAGGATTCAATCATCTTGCAGGGGTTGAAGCCCACATGAGTCAGCACGGGAATGTCGTAGAAATAGAAGGGAAGCTCGGGGGCTCCGGAGGCTGCCACGGCAAGGCTCTGGGTCAGCAGTTCCACGCTGCCGGGCTTGAAGTAGCAGGGAGCATTGCTGGCAGTGGCGGTAGCGCCACACTCTGCAGCATAAGCAGCCAGCTCACGGCCGTCATACACGCAGTTGCCACCGGTGTGAACGATGACATCGATACCATACTTCTTGCCGGCTTCACCCCAGGCTGCCATGTTTTCCTTGCGTTCGGTGAGCTGCATGTGGGCGGATTCACCGGTGGAGCCGGTGATGAAGACGGACTTGATACCCTGGCTCGCCAGGAATTTAGCCTGAGGGTCAACCGCATTGGGGTTGCAGGACCCATCAGCCTTCATGGGCGTGTGCGTAGCTGCACAGAGACCGTGGATTTTAAATGTTGTGTTCATAACGTGAGATGTCAGGGTGTAAGAAATTCTCCCTGCAACTGTTTTACCTTTTTTTGGTACAGTTTTCAAGATAAAACTTGGAAGATGGGCAGATTTTGGCGCTCGGCTCCCGATTTTTTCGAGATTCCACTCCTTTTTTATTGCAGGAATACGGAGTATCTGGTAAAATGCAGCTCAGTAAAACTTTTTCTACTTACGACCATGACAACAGATCACACCATTCGCGGTAAAAAGGTATTTGAGGATGAAATTGCTGCTCTTCAGGCCATCTGCGCCCGCCTGGACGATTCCTTTGTGCAGGCAGTGAACGCCATGCGCAAGGCTATCGAAACCGGCCACAAAATTATTGTGGTGGGCGTGGGTAAGAGCGGGCTCATTGGTAACAAGATTGCAGCTACTCTGACTTCTACCGGTGCTCCCTCTGTGGTGCTGGACTCCATGAATGCCATGCATGGTGACCTGGGTATTGTACAGGATGGCGATGCCTGCATTGCTATGTCCTTCTCCGGCGAGACCTCCGAGCTGCTCACGCTTATGCCTTTCCTGAAGCGTTTCGACATGACTATCATCAGCATGACCGGTAAGTGCACGTCCACGCTTGCCGAGTTGTCCGATGTGGTGCTTGATACGGCTGTGGAGCGCGAGGCTGACCCGCTGAATCTTGCTCCCACTTCTTCTTCCACGGCTATGCTGGTGATGGGCGATGCCCTGGCTATGGCTCTTCTGGAGGCTCGGAACTTCACCAAGGAGGACTTTGCCCGCAGTCACCCCGGTGGTTCTCTGGGGCGCGCTCTGTTGATGCGTATTTCCGACATCATGCGTAAGGAGTTTGCTACGCAGCCGGAGAATGCAACAGTGGCAGATTGCATCATTGCCATGACCTCCGCCCGCGCCGGTGCCTGCGTGCTCACTCACGAGGACGGAACGCTTGCCGGTGTGTTCACGCATGGTGACTTTGCCCGCGCCTACCAGGCAGACCCCGCCTGTGGCACTCAGCCTGTAGCTGCTCTCATGACGAAGAATCCCGTGTTTGTGGAGGCCGATAAACTGGCCATCACAGCTGTGAAGACTCTGCGCGACCGCCGCATCGATGACCTCGTGGTGCTGGATGCCGATCACAAGCCCGTTGGCCTCATCGATACCCAGGATTTGGTGCGTCTGAAGCTCATTTAAGCCCCTAAAAGCAAAAAAAAACGGGTAAAACGCATTTTAGGCTTGCATTTTGTGCAGAAAAGGTGCATTCTTTGCCGACGCTTTTTGCGAAAGCAAGACATCTTACTAAAATACAAGTTATGAGAAAGTACGAAGCACTGATCGTTCTTAACATGAAGGGCTCCGCCACCCTCGATGAGCTGACTGCCGCTATGAAGGCTCAGCTCGAGGCCGCCGGTGCCAAGGTTACGGAGGTTACCAATGTGGGCCGCCGCGAGTTCGCCTACGAGTCTCAGCACCTGACCCACGGTCAGTACATGCTCTTTGCCTTCGAGGCTGAGCCGACCGTAATCCGCACTGTTCGCGAGGCTCTTGCCATCGACGAGCGCGTACACTATCAGTACTACCGCGCCAAGTAAGCTTACGGCTCACTTGCTGCACGCATTAAGCCCGTTAATTTTATAAAGCAATCGGCACTTCCGCGAGGAAGTGCCGATTGCTTTGCATTTTTTTTGAGGCTTTCAGAAAAAGGAACGTCGCTGTTTACTGCACCAGGGGGAAGTTGTGGGAGAGGGGGTAATCTGCCACCTGAATAAGCTCTACGCCATACATGGCAGCAATTTCCGGCGCGCGGGAGTCTGCGTAATTTTCTCCGTAATAGATGGTCTTGACGCCGTGGGCGCAGAGAGCCTGCATGCAGGAGGTGCAGGGCATGGTGGTGCAGGCAACGATTTTTGCCTCCCCGCGTTTGAAGAGGCTGCACAGGTTGATTTCTGCATGCAGCATGAATTTCTGCCGTTCCTCACGCGATGCCCAGAAACCTTCAGGAGCCGTGAAGCCGGGGAAAAGCCCGTTGTAGGCGGTACCAATGACGCGGTTATCCTTGTCCAGCGCGGCGGCGCCTACTTTGCGGTAGGGATCTTCCGAGCGGAGGGCTGCCACATGGGCGAGTGCCATGACGTATTGCGATATGGGGAGGCGGCTCATAGACGAGATGATAGCTTATTCTGCGCTGATTGCAAGCGTAAAGCGTTTATTCCGGTTGTGATTTTGTGGCGTTTGGGTAAAATCTGCTCAGAAATGCCGGGTTTTGCTCTGCATAGAGCTGTTCTGCCAGTGTATCTGCCGTATGGATAAAGAGTTTCTCCGAGCTGCAAAGAAAGGGGGAAACTTCGTCCAGCTTGCCGGAGGCTGCGTAGTTGGTGCAGCCGCAGGAGTTCAGGCAGCGGTGTCGCAGGGAGCAGACTTTGCAGGCCGGTGTGGTGCAACCTCGCCGGGATATGATGTGGTGCTGTCTCGCGCGGTCGATGCCAGTGCGCACGTTGCCGAAGTTCATTTCCGGGTTGTCGCCGTCTCCCACCAGTCGGGAGCAGGGGAAGAAGTTGCCATCTGTGCTCACGGCAATTTCCTGTTCTCCGATGCGGCATTGCAGGCAGGCTCCGTTGGGGCTATGAATGTGGGTAGTGATTTTGTCGTCTATGTTTCGCAGATGGATGGGGGAGCCCGCGCGGTATGAGTCGATTACCAGTTGGGCAACGCGGGTATATTGGGTTTTCAGGACGGCAAAGGAATCATCATCCCAGCGGCTCCAGTAGTCGATGTTCAGGGAAATGGTGCCTTTGTAATGAGCCGCCAGCCAGGCAACACCCTCGCTGAGGTGTGCTGCGTTGTTGGGAGAAACGACGCAGATGCATTGGCTGCGTACTGACGGGTGCGCCGCAAGCGTGGCGAGCGCCTGCGCCGTCTCTGCATGGCTTCCCCGGCCGTCCCGATAGCATCTGTTGATGTTGTGCATGGCCTGGTTCCCGTCTATGGAAAGGCCGATGAGAAAATCCCGCTCGGCCATCCAGGCGAGTTTTTCCGGGCTGAGCAGGATACCGTTTGTGGTGATGCCGAAGCGTGGCGGCACTGGTAAGCTGTCTGCATGCTCTCGCGCATAGTCATAGCACCATTGCAGCAGCTCCCACTCCATCAGCGGCTCACCGCCGAAGAAACTGAGGTCTGCCCCACGCCCCAGGCGCACGGCTTCCGCGAATACTATGTCAATGGCACGCCCTGCCGTCTCTTTTGTCATGGCGTGTCGGTATTTGCGCCCGGCGTAGCAGTACTTGCATCGCAGGGGGCAGTCATGAGTCAGGCACAGGGTGCATGTAATGACGCGTTGCATAGCTGTGTTTTGCCACAGTCTATCAGAACCTTCATTCGGGAAGCAAGCGTAAAGATACGAGATGCCTGCTTTTTTTGATTGATACAGGGGGGGATTTCTGCTAGACTGTCAGTGTTCTATATGAGTAAAGAGAAAGAGCCTCAATTTTATGAGCAGGCGCGTCCGTTTTTGAATTGCTATCTGCCGCCGTACAAGTGGCTGGTGGTGTGGGGTATCGTATCCGGCGTGCTCGCTGCTGCGGCCTCCGGTTTTGGTCTGCCCGTGATTGTGCAGAAGGTGTGTCCCGTGGTGTTTGGGGAGGTGCCCCCGCCTGCCTGGCTGACAGAGTGGCTTTCTGCGTATGTAGCCCCGGAGGATATGGAAATGGCCACTCTGGTGGGTGCAGCCTGCATCATCCCGGTAGTGATGTGTGTGCGAGGGCTTGCAACGTACTTTAATGCCTATCTTCTTACCCGTGCTGGTGTGTCGCTGGTGACGGATGTCCGCACGGCTCTGTTTGCCCGTTTGCAGTGGCTGTCTTTCTCTTTCCACGACCGCAATACCCGGGGCGGTCTCATGACGACTATCATCCAGTATACGCAGGGACTGCAGCAGCAACTGGTACAGGTGCTCAACGATGTGGTGGTGCAGCCGCTCACGCTTGTTGCAGCTGTGGCGTACCTGGTATATGCCGCTGTTACGAATCATGAGAGTGCCATTCTGCTGGGGAACCTGTTGATTTCCTGTGCCTGCATTCCGTTGGTACGCTATGTGGGTAAGAGCGTGCTGAAGAAAATGCGCGAAATGCTGGCCGGTATGAATGTGATTACGGCCAATGTGGAGGAGGCTCTTACCGCCCAGCGGGAGGTGCGAGCCTTCAATCTGGAAACCCGCCAGGAGGCGGTGCTGGGTGAGAATATCCGTAAGTTTAACAGAACCCTCATCAAGGTGGCTTCCTGGAAGGCTTCTCTTTCCCCGGCCATTGAGGTGGTCAGTGCTCTGGCTCTGGCCTATTCGTTGTATCGCGGCTGCGGAGATGGACTGACGCTGGAAGCCTTTACCGCTATTGCCACGGCATTCTATTTCTGTTATGACCCCATTAAGCGTCTCGGTACAGTTGCAACGCAGTGCCGCATGATGGCGGTAATGCTCAAGGGGATTGATGCCATCATGAATGCGAAGGACGAGACCCCGGAACCGGAAAACCCGGAGCCGCTTCCTGCTCAGGTGCAGGGCGTTGTGGATTTCGAGCACGTTACCTTTGCCTACAACAGGGAAAAAACTGTTCTGCATGATGTCACAGTTCATGTGCCGGCCGGTGATATTGTGGCTTTGGTGGGCCCCAGCGGGTCGGGTAAGACAACGTTCATCAACCTCATCTGCCGTTTTTATGACCCGCAGGAGGGTAGCGTGAAAATTGACGGTATCGATGTGCGGAATATTTCCCGTGCTCAGAGAACGGAAAATATCGGCCTGGTTTCCCAGTTTGCAGCCTTGTTCCGCGATACGATTGCGGAGAACATTCGTGTGGGCAAGCCTGGGGCCACGGATGCGGATGTGCGCCGGGCGGGCGATATGGCATGCGTGAGTGAGTTTGCCGACATGAAGCCCGAGGGGTATAATCTGCTGCTGGCGGAAGGCGGTGGCGGGCTTTCCGGCGGTCAGCGCCAGCGTGTTTCCATTGCGCGCGCCATCCTGAAGAATGCCCCCATTCTGATACTGGATGAGGCGACATCTGCTCTGGACATGAAGAGCGAGGCGGTGATTCAGAAAGCACTGGATGACATGGCTCAAACTCGCACTACTTTCATCATTGCCCATCGCTTCAGCACCATACGTATGGCAAAACGCATTCTGGTGTTCAATGAGGGACGTATTGTTGCCGATGGCAGCCATGAGCAGTTGTACGACACCTGCATGCTTTACAAGTCGCTTTATGATGAACAGGTCAGCGCAGATGCCCGCGCCAGAAAGGAGACTCAGGAATGATTAATCGAATTGTTAAATTTGTCCGGCGCTTCCTCAAGCCCCATTTGTCTTGGTTGCTTATTTCCATAACGACCGGCATTGTGGCCGCGTCTGCCAGTGGTATGGGCATTCCGCTCATGATTAAATTTGTGTTCCCGGTTGTCTTCCACCAGGAGGGGCAACCCGAGCCGCTGTTGCTGCAATGGGTGCCCCAGATGCGGGATTTGTCTCACAATACGCTGCTGCTGCTGGCCTGTGGCTCAATGCCGCTCATTTTTATCATTCGCGGCATTGCTCAGTGGTTGAATGCCGTAGTGGTGAACGTGCTTGGACTGCGCATTCTGGAGGGGCTCCGCACGGCTGTGTTCCACCATGTGCAGCAATTACCACTTGCCTTTCTGGAAGGCCACAGAAAGGGGGACATCATCAGCCGTATTGTGGCAGATACCCAGAACGTGCAGGACGTGCTCTCGCATATATCCAACGATCTGGTAAAACAGCCTATCACCTGTGTATGTGCACTCTTTGCCTTCATCTGGCTGCTTATCCAGGCCGGCAGCTGGCAGATTTTCCTGGTGATTTTATTCATCGGCCTGGCTGCCTGGCCGGTTATTACCTTCGGTAAGCGTATCTCAGCCAAGTCTCTGAAGGCACAGGAGGGGCTGGGCGAGCTGAACACTGTCGTCCAGCAGAATCTGGAAACCCAGCGCGAGGTGAGAGCCTATGCTCTGGAGGAACGGGAAATTGCCGATTTTGCACATGCCTCCATCGGCTACCAGCGCAATATGGTTAAGCTTGTCAAGTATCAGCGTGCCATTATCCCGATTATGGAAACAGTGACGGCTCTGGCCCTTTCCTTCCTGCTTGTGTGTGGCAGTCTGTTCGGTATGGGGCTGGATGACTTTATGGCTCTGGCCGCGGCTTTGTTCTTTACTTTCGACTCGATGAAGCGAGCCGGTCAGGCCTATAATCGCCTGAATGAGGCTCAGGGTGCCATGTTGCGTCTGGCAGAGGTGCTGGATGAACCCAATACCATCGATGACCCCGTGAACCCGCAGAGCCTGCCGCCCCGAGTGAAGGGCGACATTACCTTCCGCAATGTGACCTTTGCTTACGATGAAGGTAAGCCCGTGCTCCGCGATGTGGACGTACACATACCGGCCGGCCAGATTGTGGGGTTGGTGGGGCCGAGTGGCGCCGGAAAGACGACCTTTGCCTGCCTGATTCCGCGTTTTTATGAAGCCACGGAAGGTGCTGTGCTTGTGGATGGCATCGACGTGCGGGATGTGACGCGGCACGACCTGCGAGAACAACTCGCCATTGTGGGGCAGCAGGCCTTGCTCTTTACCGGTACTATCCGGGAGAATATTGCTCTGGGGCGGGAAACCGCTTCGGCTGAGCAGATTGAGGCCGCAGCCGCTGCTGCCCGGGTAACGAGTTTCCTGCCCAGTCAGCCTCAGGGGATAGATACCCGGCTGGGGCAGGGGGGCTCCGGATTGTCCGGGGGGCAGCGTCAGCGAGTAGCCATTGCCCGTGCATTTGTGAAGGATGCGCCCATTCTGATATTGGACGAGGCGACAGCCTCTCTGGATGCAGAAAGTGAAAAGGAGATTCAGCAGGAGCTGGACTCTCTGGCTCAGGGGCGTACGACGCTGATTGTGGCGCATCGTTTCAGCACGATTCGCAATGCTCACCGAATCCTGGTGTTCGACCATGGCCGTATTGTGGGGGATGGCCCCCATGCGGAGCTGTACGAAACATGCCCCTTGTACCGGGAGCTGTATGACCGCCAGGGAGCAGTAGAAACTCAGACAAATGCAAGCTGAAACAACGATTTTAAGCAGGGTGGAGGGCTCGGCTGCCGTGGCTGCTCTGAGCACCCGCAACACCGGTGCTCTGCTGGCAGAGGCCGAGGAAATGCTGGGCGAGCACCTTCGCCGATGCGGGTTGCGGCATGTGCGGCGCATGGTGGAGTTGTCCCGCGCAGAGATGCTCAGCCAGCCGCATTTTACAGCCAGAGCCGGCGATGTGCCGGTGGATGTCTATGTGCTGAGTATCAGTAATATGGATTCTCCGGCCGGGCTCAGCGATGAGCAGTGTCGGTACTGCGAGCAGCGGCGAGGGCGTGCCGTTTATGCAGTGCCCTGCCTGGTGCAGAAACTCCGGAATGAGGTGGCACGCTGTGCAGCATTACCCCTGGTGGAACTGGGGCGGGATGGAAATTGGCACCACACGGCGGAATCACTCCAATACCTCCCGTTGCGATACGCCCATGCCGCGGAGATTGCCATGCCCTGCAGTGCCTGGTTGCTTAAGAAAAACAATGCATTGCGAGAGGTGGCCAACAATGGCACTCGCCTCTACCCCCTGGTGGAACGATTTGCTCATGCAGGGCATTTGCCGGCGGAGACGGTGATTCGCGGTTCCGGCACACAGAGCCCGCTTTTGCTGACTCTTGTGGGGGGGCGTGATGGCGGCCGCCTGCAATTGCTTTATGGAGATTTTTATTCGGCGGACAATGCTGTTAATGAATTGGTGGTGAAGGATGTGTCGTTTTCTGAGCTCAATCCGATGGTACGACTGGCTTCCGCAGACGGGCATGAGTATAGTGCCATTTGCGCAGAGCTGGCTATGTTCCCGGAGCACGAGTGGCAGGGACAGCGCTTTTTGTGGGCATTGAGCATGCTTTGCCATCGTCTGACACGTCTGCCGGTGGGTACGCAGCAGCCCGGCGGATATGAGGGCGGGCGCCTTTGGGCGGAGGTACGGAGTGCGCGCCGCTGCACCCTGTGTGGGCTACCTCTCTGCCATCTGGAAGCAGTGGCCGGGAAACAGGTGTTTAACATCTATACCGTTGTATATGATGTGGATGCCGTTTTCCCCGCCCCCGGGGATGTGGTGTGTGCAGAAGGCGTTTTATACGCAGTGCCGGATGCTCTGGTGCCGAAGAAAGAACCGCAGCTGGCTGCTCCGCATGAGGCACTTCTGCCGGCGAGTGCGGCACTTGCTGTTGTGGCCGGGGGATTAATGGCTGCCGGCTTCACAATGGAGGCTCCGTTTAAGCCGTTGTTCCGCTGTGGGGTGCCGGAGCTGCGCCTGCTTTCTCCCGGGGGAGAAAAACTCTGGGTTCTGGTGGATACTGTGGTGAATGGAACGGCGGATTCGCATGGGTACTTGCGCTATGCTCCGGCTTCCTATCCCGACCGTGTGAATGGCCAGGCCGATGTGTTATTTGCCTCTGTTTCCCTTACAAGCACGGGGGACGGTGGATATCGTTCCTCCGTAGCTCTGCATGGGCATGTGCCGGAGGGGCTGTCCTTCTGTGAGTCTGTGCAGGTGAAGCCGGTAGAGGCGTTGCCGGAGGTGACGGCGGCCCGTATTTTCGGAGAGATGATGGTGTCACACGATTTCACCACCCTTCTGCCTTTGCTGATGGAGGATGTTTGTTACAGGAGCGATACAGCTGGGCTGCACCTGCTGGGTAAGTTTGACTTGCTGCGTCATTTAAGGGCCTGCTTCGACAACTGGCAGCGCCGCGGGGAATGCGCGAATTTGAGCTTCCTGCTTTCCGGTGTGGAGGTGCAGGGCACCAGGCGCCCCTGCGTGGTAGCCTGTCAGCGTGGGGAAATTATTTCTGCCACGGTTTTTGAGGTGGCCGAGGGGCGCATTGCCTCGGTGGAGTCTCTGGCCGGCGATGTGCTGGACACCATTCAACCCCTCAGTTCCGAAGAGCCATGAATATACCTCCATTCTGGGTGCGTGAGCGGCGGATTATCGGGAAGCATTCCATTCGCCTTCGTGGATGGTCTACCATCTCTCAGCAGGAGGCCGAGGCGCGACTCGCAGAGCGTGCCGCGCTGTGGCAGCAGTATCTTTCCCAACCCGCATCGGCGGTGGGTGTGGAACGCTTCCGCGCGGCTCTCCGCTGCCTGGATGAGGTCTCCTCGCCCTACAGCGCGGCTATTCTGGAGCCGGTGGAGCAGCAGGTGTCCGCGGCTGATATCATCACGCGCAATCGTTATGGCTGCCTGGTGCTTAACTCTGTAAGCCATTGCTTTCTGGATGTGGATCGCTTCCCAGGGGGCTTCTGGGCTTTCCTGTTTGGCGGGAAGGATAAGGAGGAGCAACGCCTTATCCGCGCTATACAGCAACTCTGTGCACAGGATGCTTCGCTCTCTGTCCGTCTGTATCGTACAGCGCATGGCTGGCGCGTCATGGTGCGGGCGGAGGGGCTTGTCCTGGGCTCTGCCAAGGAAAGCTCTCTCTTTGAAGCTCTGCATGTGGATGCGCTCTATGCCAACTTGTGCCGCAGACAGATGTGCTGGCGTGCCCGTCTTTCTCCCAAGCCGTTTTATCGCGGCTTGAAACGCTATCCGGCTCCGCTGTCGTCCCGGTTGCGTGCAGATGAGTGGATTGCTGAATACGAGCGGAAAACAGCCGGCCTTGCGGTCTGCAGGCTGGTGGATGTATTTGGCCCGGCCTGGATGGACGACATTATTGAGCTGCACGATTGTGCCACCGGGGCCCGGCGGTCGGACATCGAGCTGGCTTAACCCTCCTGCCGCAGGGGCGACAGAATATCGACCAGCTCTTGGTATGAAGCCACCCGGGCCAGGGCGGGGCGCAGCGGCTTCGCTCCGGGGATACCTTTGCCATAGGCCAGGAGTCGCGCCCGCATGGCGCGCATGGTGACGAGCTCATCGCCATAGTGCCCGCTGTCGATAGCCATGCGCGTGTGGCGCAGCATGAAATCCAGTTTTTCGTCGGCGGTGGGTTCCGGCGGAATGGTGCCGGTGCGCAGATATGCCTTGGCACGGGCAAAAAGCCAGGGGGCATTCATGGCAGCCCGGCCTATCATGACGCCGGATACTGCCGTTTCCTCCTTTGCCCGCTGCACATCCTGCGGGGTGCAGATATCTCCATTTCCCACGACGGGAATCTGCACTGCACGGGCACAGGCGTCAATCATCCCCCAGTCGGCCTGGCCTCCGTACTGCTGGGCGCGTGTTCGACCATGGACGGCGATAGCCTGTACTCCGGCATCCTGCAAGCGTTGAACCGCCTCGAGAGCACAGATGCTGCCGGCATCCCATCCCAGGCGTATCTTCGTTGTCACCGGGCAGTCGTCTCCCAGTTCCTGCACCACGGCAGCGGCAATGCGTTGCAGCAGGGGCAAATCTTTCAGCAGAGAGGAGCCACCGTTTTTGCCGACTACCTTCGGCACCGGGCACCCAGCGTTGATGTCCAGAAAGTCCGGCTGCATGGCATCCACTATGATGCGGGCCGCTTTGGCAGCGTGTTCCGGCACCGAGCCGAATATCTGAATCCCCAGGGGGCGGTGCTGCTGCTCAAACTCCACATAGCGGCGATTGCGTTGCCAAGCCTGCAGAACTCCTTCGGCAGACACAAACTCCGTTTCCATGACATCGGCTCCCGCTTCCTTGCACAGTGTGCGGAAAATCGGGTCGGTCACTCCGGCCATCGGCGCCAGATACAGCGGAAAATTGTTGCAGAACCAAGGCAATGCCATGCGCGCATGCTACCACATGCCCCCGCTTTCTGCAAGCCTTTTAACGCGAAATAAGCCATTATGGCGCAGCCGCTCGAACTTTATGCTCTTTCGTCGGCTTTACCATTATTCCTCCACCGGTTCATTATCGCGGCCCAGCAGAGCGCGGGTTTCGAACAGGGATTTTTTGTAGTAGTCCCGGTGATTGATGATGCGGGGCGGGGCCGTATTATCCCGGCGACTTTCGATGTAGCCGCTGGCGTCATCCCGGGAATAGTTGCTGGTGTTTGTACCATACACATTCCCCGTCCCGAAAGCATCATACACGCGGCCATCGCCGTCTGCGCGAGTCCCGGTGCCGAAGCCGGCATAGGCATCCTCCCGGCTGTATATGCCCTTGGTGTCGCTCATGAAATCCGGGCGCAGATCCTTGCTGTAGGCACTGCCGGAGAAAGAGTCCTTGTAGGGGGCTCCTGTGTCGAAGGTTTTTCCTGCGTCGCTGAAACTCTTGTTGCTGTCGAAGCTCTTGCGGCCATTGTAACTGCCGGTCTGGTATGTAGAGGTATCTCTGCGGGCTTCATCGATGGCTTTCTGGTAGCGACTCACCTTGGAGGAGGAGGATTCCGGCACGCCATCTTTGTTCTTTCGGCGAGTCACCTCGCTGTCGAAGGTTTCCTGCATGTAGTCCTCGAAGGTGCGTTCCCGGCCCATGTGTTCCGTGACTTCGTTGCCATTCTCATCATACGTGGTGCGTATTGTCTGACAGGCCGGCAGATATAACAGGCAGAGAAGGAGAGGGAAAACGTGTTTCATGGTGAGAAAGTGCAGTTGGATCAGAGAGCGTTGCTGCTATTTGCTCCGCGAACAAGCAGATAGGATTTGACCGGAGCCTGGCTGATGACGTCAAAGGCTGTGTTCCCTGCATTGTCCCGGGCGTTCAGCTCAGCACCGGCATTCAGCAGGGCTTCTGCCAGTGCCGGCGTGGTGCAGTAAAAGAGCGGGGTACGACCCTGGGTATCACGGGCATGGATATTTGCCCCGGCCGCCAGAAGCGTCTGCACGACAGCCATTTTATCGGATGGATGAGCATTGGCTTTCAGGCAGCCCAGCAGAGGAGTGGCACCATCCTCCGTACCGGAGAAATCGGCCAGGGCACCATGCGCCAGAAGCAATTGGCAGGCGGCTTCGTTGCCCTGCGACGCGGCAATATAAAGAGGGGTGCGGCCTTGTGCATCCGCGCTGTTGGGGTTTGCGCCTGCTGCCAGGAGTGGTGGCAGCAGGTGATTGGAGCCTCTCTGTGTCACATTGCAGAGCGGGGGTACTTGCTCTGCGTTGACGGGCGCGTTGGCATCCAGTCCTGCTGCCAGCAGCAGGGCAAGCACTCGCTCATCATTCACATGAGCCAGGGCGGTGCCATTTTCGGCTTTGCCGTTGAAGATGAGTTTGCCTGTCGGTTGTGCCCCTCGTTCCAGCAGGGCTCGTGTGATGGCCGGGCTGCCATTGGTGGCCAGCAGGGTGGTGCCGTAGTGCTGTATCTGGCACTCACTCAGTTTCTCGACGTCGGCTATAGTAGCAACCCGCGGCTTATCTACCTTGCGAAAATCGCTCGGGCAGACGCAGTGGCTCAGCATGAGGGGGAGCAGGGCACCTATTGGCAGCAGGCTTTTCATGTTTTCAATGTACTCTCTATCTTATGCAGGGTCAAGAGAAAAAAGCTGCATAACCCTCAACAGTTAGTCGTTGAGCTGCGTGATGGTGACGCTCTCCGGCCGAGACGCATCTCTATCTGCCAGGCGAAGTTGCAGTCGGTGGGTGCCGGCTTCCAGCCGGTATAACTCAGTGAGGCAATTTGTTTCCCCCTGGGCGTGGTGCGAAAGGGCGGGCTGAGTGATGGCCTCCTCATTGATGGTGGCAAAATCCCCGTTGTAGCCTTTAAGTTCCCAGCGGATGGCATACAGCCCTCGCTGAGCCGCCAGCAGGCGGAATTCTGCCTGCTGGTATCCCTCTGCGTTTTTATACAGGTTCAGGGGCTGTTGGTGAGGGGCAGGGATGCCGGACGCTGTGTCGGTGTTTGCCGGCTGGTACTTTTTGCATCGGCGGTAAAGGTTAATAGGGGTGAATGCATAAAAGATGTATTGCAACAGAAGCATAATCGCCGCCCAGAGCGCCCACCAGAGCATGGCGGTCTCTCCGGCCTCGGGCGCGCCGTTAACATATTGCCAGCCTACATAGCAGCCGAAAAGGGCTGTCACAAAGATGCCCGGTACCTTCAGCCCCAGTACCCAGAGCGGGTTGAGCAGGCAGCGCAGGTAGCAGAAGGGACTCAGCAGGAGGCCGGCCAGCAGCATCATGCGTATGCCGTGCCGTATGTCGGCCCGCAAGTGCATTTCCAGCTCTTCCTGGGAGGCGTGAGGCGGTATGGTCATGCCCGGCAGTATAACACAGCAGCGCTCCTTTGGCAAGGGTAGAAAAAGCGCGCTGCCCGAGTGAGCAGCGCGCTTTGCAAATGGATGAGTACAGAGGCGTCTCTTTACCAGAAGATGATGTAGAGAGCAACTGTAAGAGCGATGACAGCCAGACCGCAGAGCTTGGCGCGGCCGGAGCTTTCCATCTGGATGATGCCCTTGTCCTCCAGCTTAACGGCCTCACCGCCGCGAGCGGAGTTGAGCCAGCTGATGACAAAGCCCACAATCACGATGGTGATAAGGCAGACTGCCATGCGGTTCAGGAAGGCCATCTCGGGGCAGCAGAGCTTCAGTGCACCGTACTCCACCACGTTGATGGCGATACCCAGCCAGCCGAAGTAGCGGGGGCACTTGGGCACGAAGAAGCCGAACAGGAACACAGCCAGGGCACCCGGGCTGAGGAAGCCCTGGAACTCCTGAATGTAGCTGAAGATACTATCCAGCTTGGTGGAGAGGAAGATAGCCAGCAGCAGAGCGATGGCGGAGCAGGCCAGCACGCCGAGCTTGCCGACGGTCACAAGCTCCTTCTGGGAGCACTGATCCTTGCGAATCTTGTTCCAGATGTCCATGGTGAACAGGGTGGAAGCAGAGTTCAGCATGGAAGCCAGAGAGCTCACCACGGCGCCGAACAGAGCGGCGAGTACGAACCAGGCCCAACCGGTGCCCGGCAGAAGCTTGCGGAGCAGGGTGCCGAAGGCGGAGTCGTAGTCGTAGCCGTTGATGGGGTCGGACGTAGCGAAGGCGGTGTCTGCAGCCTTGGAGTCAACGATGGCGTTGCTTACCTTGGCCAGCTTATCAGCGATAAGGGCGCCGGCAATGCGCTTCTGCTTGCCGAGGTCGGTAATGCTCTCGGGCATGCTGAGAGTGAGCTTGGCAGCAATGGCGGCTACAGCCTCCACAGAATCAGCGGCTGCAACGGCCTCGAGCTCAGCCTTGAGCTCGGCTACAGCAGCCTGCTGCTCAGCGGTGCCGGCAGCGGCAGCATTCTTGGAGATGTACTCCACAGCCTTACCCGGCTCTGTAGCAACGTAGTCTGCCGTGATGCGGTAGAGCGGAGTCTTGCCGCTGGCCTCCACAGCAGTGATGGCGGCAGTAGCCTTCTGGGCAGCACCGGCCTTCATGTCGGTGTTGTACAGGTTGTAGGCCAGGATGCCGGGAATCAGCACCACGAAGGGAATGAGCAGCTTCAGACCGGCTGCAAAGACGATACCCTTCTGGCCTTCTGCCAGGCTCTTGGAGGCCAGGGTGCGCTGCATGATGTACTGGTTGAGACCCCAGTAGAAGAAGTTGGGAATCCACAGGCCGAGGCAGAGAGCCGTCCACGGAATCTCCATGTCGTCTGCGGGACGAATCATGTGCATCTTGCCGCCCACAGCGTTGGTGGCAGTGATGGCCTCACCGCTGTTCAGGGCCATGAAGCGATCCCAGCCGGACATGTTGGCGAGCTGGTCCACAGTCACCTGAGAGGTGGCGGTAGCCGTCTGGATAAGGGCGTTGGGATCGGCAGCCTCGATAGCCTGCAGAGCAAATACGGCTACAACGCCGCCGCCTATGATAAGGGCAGCACCCCAGATGAGGTCTGTCCAGGCGCATGCCTTAAGACCACCCACGAACACATACACCGTGGCGCAAAGGCCGATGATGATGCAGCCGGCAGTCATGCTCAGGTCGAAGTAGCCGGCCACAACCTTGGCACCGGCGAAGATAACACCGGCAGTCGGCACACCTACCAGGATGATGAGATTGGCCACAGCCATGATGGTGCGGGCCTTGCCGTCGAAGCGCTCCTCCAGGAACTGGGGAATGGTGAACACACCGCGCTTGAGCAGCATGGGAAGGAAGGTGAAAGCCACGATAACCAGCACGATGGCAGCAAGCCATTCGTAACCGGCGATGGCCAGACCCACCCAGTTGGCGGCTTTACCGCTCATTCCCACGAACTGCTCCGTGGAGATGTTGGCGGCGATAAGGGAGAAGCCCACGAGCCACCAGCTCAGGCCACGACCGGCCAGGAAGTAGTCCGCTGCACCCTTTTCTTCTTTCTCCTCCGAGCTTTCGCCGGAGTCGCCGGACTTCCAGATGCCCAGCCCGATTACGCCTACTACCACGATGCAGAACACGATCATCTCCCAGAGCGGGAGAGCCTCGGGCTCAGTGGCAACAGCGGCGGCCTCCTGGGCGTTTGCGCCCATAGCCAGGAGCGCAAGTGCGCTCAGTGTTGTCAGAATATGTTTCATAAGTCTTTTCTGTATTACGCTTTGTAAAGAACGCGTGCACCTTCGCCCGGGCGGGTTACAAGGTAGGTCGTCTCGATGCCCAGCGCGGCGCGGTAGGCGTCCAGCATCTCCTGCCCCACTTTCTCTACATCCTCACTCTTAACCAGGGCTACGATGCAGCCGCCGAAGCCACCACCCGTCATGCGGGCTCCGTACACGGAAGCGGCAGAGGGAATCGTGTCGGCCAGGCTTACCAGGGTATCTACTTCAGCACAGGATACCTCAAAATCATTCTTCAGGGAATCGTGGGAGCTGCGCATGGCTACACCGGCGGCTTCCCAGTCGCCCTTCTGCAGGGCCGTGGCAAAAGCATCTACACGCAGATTCTCGCCGATGACGTGACGGGAACGGCGGTAGCAGAGGTCGCCCAGCTCGTGCTTTTTCTCTTCCAGCATCTCGAGTGTGGCCTCGCGCAGGGAGGGCACGCCGAGAATGGCGCAGGCATCTTCGCAGTTCTTGCGGCGGGCTGCATAGCCGCCGTCGGCGAGGGAGTGCTTCACGGCAGAGTCGATGACGAGTACGCTCACACTCGGGTCTGTCATGGGAATGTGCTTGTAGGTCAGGTCCTTGCAGTCCAGCATGAGGGCGTGGCCTTCCTTGCCGTTGGCAGAGATAAACTGGTCCATGATGCCGCAGGGCACATTCACGAACTCGTGCTCAGTGGCCTGGCCGATGAGGGCGCGGTCGGTCGGCGTGATGTCCACCCCACAGAGCGCTGCGAGTGCCGTGCAGGCAGATACTTCAAAGGCCGCGCTGGAGGAAAGACCGCCACCACGGGGTACGTTGGAATCAATGAGCATGTCCACTGCCGGCACTTTCACGCCGCGCCGCTCGAGCATGCAGATAACACCGCGTACATAGTTGCTCCAGAAGGGGTCACCGGGTTTTGTGGCGTCCTCGGGGGAAAGCTCAATCATCGTATCACCCAGAGAGCCAATCCAGCGGTGCTTACCGGTGGGGGAGGGAGCCACGGCCACAACATTGATGTTGTTGAGGGCCATTGGCAGTACGAAGCCGTTGTTGTAGTCTGTGTGCTCACCAATCAGGTTTACGCGTCCCGGGGAGGCGGCCACCACGGTGGGCTTATGGCCGAAGTATTCCTCGAAGTACGGGCTGATGGTTGCTGCACTGATTTCACGTTGCTCTAAATCCATAGCGGAGGGATTTTACCAGTTTGAACAAGCGATGTAAAGTACTAAGTGCGGGGCGGTACTTATTTTGTTGCTGAATAATTGCTTGATGACGGAGTTTCGTAGCGGGTGACGGCGCGTATGGGGAAGGGAATGTTGATGTTTTTTTCGGCGAAAGCGGCCAGGATGGCTGTGGCAAATTCGTAGCGAACGGCGTGGTAGTGCTCGGTTTTGCACCAGGCTCCGATGTGTAGGTTGAGGGAGCTGTCGCCGAAATTGCCGAAGGTGATAGTGGGTGCCGGTTCATCCAGGAGCAGGGGTTGATTGGCTATTACATTCATGATGATTTCCCGAACTATGGACAGGTCACTTGCGTAGTCCACCCCGAGGTCAAAGTCGATGCGGCGTTGGGCGGCGCCGGTGAGATTGCGCACGGGTGTCTTAATCAGGGTTTCGCAGGGCACGCGGGTGAGTGTGTTGTCTGCGCGGCGCAGGTAAACGGAGAGGAGGTTAATGCTTTCCACGGTGCCTTCTTCGGAGCCCACCTGGATGTAGTCGCCCATGCGGAAGCTGCTTTCGCCCACAAGGAAGGCACCGCTGATGAGGTTGCTGAGAGCGGTCTGGGAGGCAAAGCCTATGGCCACACCGGCCACACCGGCGGCTCCAAGAAAACCGACCACATCTACCCCCACACCATGCAGCCCCTGAATCAGCACCAGAGCCCAGATAATACCCTTGATAGCTTTGACGGACAGGTTGAGAATCTGGCGGTGGGAGTGATTGTGCATGTGGAACCTGCGGAACACGCGGCTCAACGTAGCGCAGGCAATCCAGCCCAGAAAAATCAAAAGGATAAAGGCGCCCCAACCGGTTGAGAGGAGCTTATACGCATGCTGTAACCAATCGTTCATGCTTCCAGCATAGTCATTGTTGGCGTGCTTGTCAAATGTAATTCCCTGCATGTTTTTGTATTTCCGGGTGTTTTATGATTGCATTCTGCGCCCGATGTGTTACAATACGCGCGTTTTAAACGCATATACGTTATGGCCATAGAAATGAAAACATCTGTCGGGGGGAAGCTGAAGGTGGCATCTGCGGAGGTGCAGCGCAAGAAAGCAGAGGGCCCGCTTTATTATATTCTGCCGGTTGCTCTGGTGCTGGCTGTTATCATTTTCTGCCATGTAGCCGAGCCTCCTGCTGGTGCCGGAAAGAAGAACGAGACTCCGTCGGCCCAGACTAAGTGAAAGATTTAAACAACAAACATACAATATACCATGACTGAAGCTGCTCCCATTACCATGACACCGCAGGGCCTGCAGGTGCCGAACTTCCCCATTATTCCCCACATCATCGGCGATGGCTCCGGCCCCGATATCTGGAATGCTGCAAAACGCGTGATTGATGCTGCCGTGAGTGCGGCATACGGGGATTCCCGCGCCATTATGTGGAAGGAGGTACTGGCCGGCCAGAAAGCCTTTGATACCCTCGGTACCTGGCTGCCGGACGAGACCGTGGAGGCCTTCCGTACCTATCTCGTGGGTATTAAGGGTCCGCTGACCACTCCTGTGGGTGGTGGCATACGCTCTCTGAATGTGGCCCTGCGTCAGGGGCTGGATTTGTACTGCTGTGTACGCCCGGTGCGCTACTTCAATGGGATTGAGACTCCGGTGAAGGACCCGTCCCTGGTGGATATGGTGATTTTCCGTGAAAATACGGAGGATATATACGCCGGTATTGAGTTTAAGGAGGGGAGCCCGGAGGCCGAGGTGTTCTTCCAATGGCTCTCCGAAACGTATCCGGAGCGCGCCGGCAAGGTACGCTTCCCCGCAACATCCGGATTTGGCATCAAGCCTGTATCCCGCGAGGGAACGGAGCGCCTGGTGCGTTCCGCCATTCAGTATGCCATCGAGACCGGCCGTCCTTCCGTTACTCTGGTACACAAGGGCAACATTATGAAGTTCACCGAAGGCGGGTTCCGGGATTGGGGCTATGAGCTGGCCAGGCGCGAGTTTGGTGCGGAGCTTATCGGCAAGGGGCCCTGGTGCCGCCTGCCCAATGGAATCGTTATTAAGGATTGTATCTGCGATGCCTTCCTGCAGGAAATCCTCATCCACCCCAAGGAGCACTCTGTGGTGGCTACTCTGAATCTGAACGGCGATTATTGCTCCGATGCTCTTGCCGCGCAGGTGGGCGGTATCGGTATTGCCCCCGGCGGCAACATAAACTACAAGACCGGCCACGCCGTATTCGAAGCCACTCACGGCACAGCTCCAGCACTGGCCAATCTGGACAAAGCCAATCCGTGCTCATTCCTTCTCTCGGCGGAGATGATGCTGCGCTACATGGGCTGGACCGAGGCGGCAGACAATATCGTCTCTGCTATTGAGGCCGCTATCACAGATAAGACGGTGACGGCAGACCTGGCTGAAATGATTGGTGGCTCCACGGCGCTGAGCACCAGCGCTTTTGGTGATGTACTTGTTAGTAAAATGTAACATAGAGAGAGCAGAAAAGAGACTTCATGCAGGATCCTCGCTTCGTTCATTCTGTCTTTTCTTCAATTGCGAGTCGCTATGTGACGGCCAATCACGTGCTTTCCCTCGGTGCTGATATCTTGTGGCGTGAGCGTGCGCTCAAGATAATTGCCGAGTGGAAGCCCGGGCGTTTGCTGGATATTGCGACCGGAACGGGAGATCTGGCTCTGGCGGTGAAAAAAGCACTGCCGGAGGTGGATGTGTTGGGTACGGATTTCTGCCGCCCTATGCTGGACGTGGCCGTGCAGCGAGGGCTGACGAATGTGCTGGAGGCGGATGCGATGAATCTCCCGCTGCCGGATGATGCGTTCGATGCCGCAACCGTAGCCTTCGGCTTGCGCAATATGGCAGACTATGGGAAGGCCCTGTGCGAGTTTCGGCGTATTCTGAGCCCGGGCGGGCATTTGCTGGTGCTGGATTTCAGCATGCCGGAGGGCATTCTGGCGGTGCCCTATCGCTTCTATCTGCATAACATTTTGCCCCATATTGCCGGGTGGCTTACCGGCAATATGGGAGCCTATGATTACTTGGGCGACAGCATCGAAACCTTCCCGAGGGGGGCTGCCTTCTGTGAGCTACTGAGCCGCTGCGGCTACCAAGCCCCGACGGCGCTTCCTCTCATGGGCGGCATCGCTACCATCTACACCGCACAGAAAGCCTGCTCTGAGTAGCCCCTGCATGCAGATTACAGGTCGTCCACTAGGGCTGTGCTTTTGGCGTAGGCGGTACTGCGTGCTTCGAAGAAGTCCGTCTTAATGAGGTTGGCATTGCTGAACTGGGACACCCAGCTGCACTCCGCCGGTTCTTTATCGTAGCCTTCATAGAGTGGCTCGAAGCCCAGATTGCGGCAGCGGAGGTTGGCCAGATAGCGGATGTAGGCCGTAATCATGGAGGTGGTGAGGCCCGGTATCTCGTCGCCGATGACGTAGCATCCCCAGGCTATTTCCTGCTCAGCGCCTTCGCGTATCATAGCTCGGTACTCTTCCACCAGTTCCGGGGTGAAGAGTTCCGGCTGTTCGCGCTGGAGTTCGTGGATAATGTTGCGGAAGAGCCAGAGGTGTGTATTTTCATCGCGGTTGATGTAGCGAATTTCCTGTGCGGAACCTGGCATTTTGTTGTTACGCCCCAGGTTGTAGAAGAACATGAAACCGCTGTAGAAGTAAATGCCTTCCAATATGTAATTGGCTACCAGAGTGCGGGCAAATGCCTGTGGTGTGCGGTTTTGCTGGAAGTCGTTGTAGAGGTTGCCGATGAAGGTGTTGCGGCGCAGCAGGTGTTCATCCGTGCGCCATTGGTACAGTACGTCGGTGCGTTGCTGGGGCTCGCAGATGGTATCCAGCATGTAGCTGTAGCTCTGGCTGTGTACCGCTTCCTGGAATGCCTGGATGCAGAGGCAGAGATTTACCTCGTTTGCCGTGACATATTCTCCCACCGAGGGGAGATTCGCGGTCTGGATGCTGTCCAGGAATACGAGGAAGGAGAGGATTTTGTCGTACGCGCGACGCTCGGCCGGGGAGAGCCGGGGGTAATCTTTCACATCGGCCGCGAGGTTGATTTCTTCCGGAATCCAGAAGTTGTTCATGGCCTGTCTGTACCACCTGCTTACCCAGGCGTACTTCATATTGTTGAAGTCGTTGAGGTTGGTGGTATTCCCGCCGATGATGCGGCGGGCATTGATGTCGGCATCGCCCTGCGGATTGAACAGGGGCTTTTTATTTAACTGCTGCATGATTCGCATTCTTCTACTTCGAGGCTTTTGGAACGGATATAGTACACGGTTTTGACCCCGCTTTCCCAGGCGAGGATGTACAGGTTGAGAATTTGACGGAGGGTGTAGTCGTTGGTGATATAGAGATTCATACTCTGCGCCTGGTCGATGTGGCGCTGGCGCAGACCGGCGGCCCGAACGGACCAGCGCTGGTCGATGTGGTGGGCACTCTTGTAGAACCAGAGGGTGGCCAGCGAGAGTTCCGGCGCCACGCGGGGCATGAGCCCGTTTTTCTTTTCCTCCAGGAAGAACTGCTTCATGACGGGGTCAATACCGGCTGTGGTGCCGGCAATGGTGCCGGTGCTGCTGGTAGGAGCCACGGCCAGTAGCCAGGCATTGCGCAGGCCGTGGGTAGCCACGCGTTGCTGCAGCTCCTGCCAGTGCGGGGCGGTGTAGCCCCGGCGGCGGAAGTATTCGCCCGTCTGCCACTCGCTGCCGGCAAAGCGGCTGTAGGCTCCCTTCTGCTCCGCGGTTTCGCAGCTGGCTGCAATAGCCGCATGATTAATCTGCTCAAACAGGCTGTCGGCCAGTGCTAGGTGTTCCTCGCTTTCCCAGCGGATGCCACGCTTAGCCAGCATGTGGTGGTAGCCGCTGACACCCAGGCCAATGGGGCGATAGGCCCGATTCGTTACAGCCGCATAGAGCAGGGGGTAGAAGTTCAGGTCGATGACATTGTCCAGCGCTCTCACCGCACAGCGGGTGATATTTGCCACCTCGGTGGGGTCTTCTGTATTGATGCGCCCCAGGGAAAGGCTGGCAAGATTGCACACCACAAAATCTCCCGGACGCGTGGTAGTCACGACAACGGTTTCGCCGTTTTCGGTGCGCACCTCCTGTTGCACGGTGTTGATGGCGCTCATGTTCTGGGCAATCTCGGTACAGAGGTTGCTGCAGTAAATGATGCCTGCGTGTTTATTTGGATTGGCACGGTTCACCAGGTCGCGGTTGAAGGCGAAGGGTGTGCCGGTTTCCACGGCACTCTTGAGGATGAGGCGCACAATATCCTTAATCGGCAGGCTGCGTTTGTGGATGCGCGGATCTGCCACGCAGGAGAGGTAGCGCTCTTCCCATTCCTCTCCCCAGGAATCTTCCAGCGCATAGCCCTTCACACAGCGGATTTCGTGCGGGCACATCAGGTGCCACATGCCCTCAATGTTATCCCTCGCCTGTTGCCAGAAATAGTCCGGGTAGCACAGTGCCGGGAACACATCGTGCGCCTTCAGTCGGTCATCTCCATTGTTGGTACGCAGGGCCAGAAACTCCGGCAGGTCACGGTGCCATACATCCAGATACACAGCTACAGCACCCTGGCGTACCCCCAGCTGGTCTACGGCCACAGCGGTGTCGTTTGCAAGTTTAATCCAGCGTATCACTCCTCCCGCCGCCCCGGGAAATCCGCGTATGGCACTGCCGCTGGCTCGCACTTTGCCAAAGTAGAGCCCCATGCCGCCGCCGTATTTGCTTACCTGGGCAAAATTGTCGATGCTGCGGTAGATTCCCTCCAGACTGTCCGGTACGGTGTCGATGAAACAGGAGGAGAGCTGGTGGAAGGGCTTGCGCGCGTTGGCCAGGGTGGGTGTCGCCATGGTGACCTTCAGCGTGCTGAGCATGTCGTAGAAGCGCTGCACCCACTCGGTGCGGTTCTGTTCCTCCTGCATGGCCAGGTGCATGGCAATACCCAGAAACATTTCCTGCGGGCTCTCGGGGATGTCGCCGTTGCGGGTGCGGATGAGGTAGCGGCCTATGAGCATTTCCAGCCCGGAGTAATTGAGCAGCTTGTCTCGCTCCGGCCTTAGCATCTGAGCAAAGGTCTCAATCTCCTCCCGCGAATAGGCATCTGCTATGTAGCTGCCGTACACGCCCTCTTGCACCAGGTAGAAAATTTTGTCGTAAAAACTACTTATTCCCTGCAACTGCTCAAATTGCCGCACCTGTTCGTAGAAACTCAGCAGGCGGAAGCGCGCCGCTATCATTTCCCACTGCGGCGCATCGCGTGATGTCAACTCCGCCGCGGCCCGCGTAAGCTGGGCCAGCGCTCCTGCCCGCGGCATCCCTTCGTGGCAGAAACTGCGGTACTTTGCCGCAAGCTGTCCCAGCGGGTATACCTCGCCATCAAACTCCTGCTGTATCTCTTTCAGCACCCCATCCAGCGCAGGGCATTGCGAGAAAAGCTCCAGCACCGCACCGCGTGCCGTGCGCATGCGCCTCCGCTCATTGCGGTACAGTATGAAACTGCGTGCCGCCTCGTAATACCCTCCTACCATCAAGGCTTCCTCCACCAGGTCCTGTACCTGTTCCACCGGTACAGCTGTGCTCCCCGGCGTAAGCCGTTGCTCAACTTCACATGCCAGCCTGTTGACGCGCCCGTCCTCCGTCGGTTGATTCACACTCTTGAAGGCCAGGTCGATAACTCGCTCTATCTTCTCTCTCTTGTAGGCTTCTTCCTGCCCGTTTCTCTTGCGTATGTTCATATTACTTGTATTCCTATATGTGGCGTAGGTGAAAGAATATTACCACTATATCTGCCGCTGTCAATATTAAAATTAGAAAAATTCTAATTTTATGACTGAGAGCACACTTGTCGGGGTGTCAGGGCAGGCGTATACTGTGGGTATGACTCCGGACAGACGAGAAATAGCCACCACAATAGCAAATGACCCCGCCAGCTATAAGCTGTGCGAAATCTGTGGCTCCATAGTGGACAAAGCGGCTCCCTCCTGCCCGGATTGCTATGCATACCGCTTCGACTGCGACCCTTCCCATGTGGCTGATGCTGCGCTGGATTTTGCAGTGACCCCCCGAACCTCCGTCAGCCATTTTGACCTGATGCCTGAACAGGCTCCGGAGTCTTCGGAAGAAGCCTGATGCTGGCGGGGAGACTCATAATCAATTTGTTCCTCCTATTTGCCTGTCCGGAAAACGTAAGGCGTTAATTGCTGCGGGCGTATTGTGGGTTGCTTTCCGATATAGGTGCAAGATAAGTACCACGCATTGGAAGAAATCTTCTCTTTCATTTCTGGCAATGCAAAATCGTTTGTAGAGAGGTTTGTGCTTGCTGTCTGTTCTACAAATTCCCATTTGCCGGGTATTTTTCCAAAAGATACCCGAATTCTTCCCATGCGTATAAGTATCATCATGCCAAACAGTCCTATATTTCGCCTTACTGTACCGGGGAGCCCTTGCACGCAAATAAGATGCGTTCCATTTCTTCCGGTGTAGTGTTCAGTAAAGATAAACGATTGTATATCAATGAACGGCTTACATGAATCGCTTTTGCCAGCGCTTCCGGCGAGGCGTACCTTCCACTCAACAGAAGTTCCTCGAGCCAAAGCGCATTGGCCAGGCAAATAGCCTGTTTAACCGGTTCAGGTGTTTCTTTGTCCCTTTTTATGCCAAGCTTACAGTATATGTCTGCTTGTTCGGCAGCGGTTGCGGTGGCGCATTCTCGGGAAAAGACACCAGCAAGGTTGACCGCAGCGCAGCTTACATGTGCAGATGGGTTGCCAAGCACATCGTGGCAGCGGGGCTGGCCAAGCATTGCGAGGTTCAGGTGAGCTATGCGATAGGCAAAGCTGAACCTGTTTCAGTTGAGATACTGAGCGATTGCAAAGCCTTAACTGCCAATGAGCGTTCTAGGCGAGTAAAAGAAGCGTTCTCATTCAAGCCCGCCGATATTATCGAAGCCCTGGGGCTCAAAAATCCTATATTCTCGGCTACTACTAATTATGGTCATTTTGGCAAGGACGAATTGCCCTGGGAAAAGCTGGATCCCAAGAAGCTCGATAAGTTGAAATCATAATCGAAGAAGTGCAGCTTAGTCAGAACTTAGTCGGAGCTTTGTCGGTCTGGCTTCGTTCCTGAACAGAACGCAAGAAATTGAGCGATGTTTCTTGCATTTTGTTTTTCTTTGCGTCTGCTCTTATTCCCTTTTAGGAATATTTGTGTATCCGATGAACTTTTTTGAACAAAATCTTCCTAATTGGGAATATATTCTTGCATTTTTACCCGAATTGTCTATAATAATCCCAAAAGGGAATATGAATATTGTAACAGAATCAGAATTAGGCGTAATCATTCGGGAGCGCCGCAAGAAGCAAGGGCTTACCATCGCGGAGCTCTCGATGATGGTGCCGTGCAGTCCTCGCTTACTGGGTGAGCTAGAGCGTGGAAAACGAGGAGTTAGTGTTGGCGTTATTCTCCAGTTGCTTGCGCTGCTGGGATTAACTGTTGATATAAAAGGAAGAGAGGAAAATGAATGATGAATGCACTTCCCATATACTATGAAGCCAAGCTTGTTGCTAACGTGAGTTTTGATTCTCACGGGTTCCCTGAATTGGAGTACAGCGAGAGCTGGCAGCGCTCCGGCTTCGATATCTCCGTAACCTTACCTCGCATTCAACAGACACACAGAGGGCCGGAGGTAAGAACATTTTTTGAAAACATCTTACCGGAGGGGCTTATACGCCGCTCTTTAGCTCGCCAGATTGGTACAGATGAAGCCAATGTGTTTGGATTGTTGCGACACATAGGAAGAGATTGTGCCGGAGCTTTCAGTATAGGTGGTCCGGGAAACGTCGGCTCGTATCAAGAGCTGACGGGGGAAAGGCTGAACCAACTACTCAATGAGTTGCCGGTATACCCGATGGGGTCGAGTGAAAGGAGAACAAGTCTCTCTCTGGCAGGTGCTCAAAACAAGTTGCCGCTGTTTCACAAAAATGGAATCTATTACCTCCCCATACAGGGAGCCTCCAGTAATTGCATTTTGAAATTGCCTATACCGGGATTTGCCCATACTGTTGAGAAC
>JAFQGF010000033.1 GCA_017415555.1 Akkermansia sp. | reverse complement strand
CCCTACGCCGTGACAGGGTGCCACCCCACCATCCGGTGGGGTTCGGTTTGTTTTTTCGCTATACCCACGGGTTTCGTTCGCGTTGCTCACTCCACCCGTGGCTATTTTATGCCGCCTCGCCGTTCGGCGAGGCTCTTAATTAGGCTCGCCTGACGGCTCGCAACACCCCGCCCAATTTCAATTTGCCCTTCTTTTTCCTTATATCGCTTCGCTGAGGCTTGCAATGTAACGGATAGTGTGGTAACATTCCTGCGACACCGAGACTGCTGAAACATTGGCTTCTTATGAAAAAAGACCCTGAATCTGTCCTGCTTCTTACCCCCGAAACAGTTGCCGACATGTCCCCCGAGACTCTGCGGAAGATTGCTGCACGGGAGATACGCGCATTGCTGGCTGAGTACCAAGAGATGGGGCGTGCTCGCCGCTGGCCGGGGGCGTTGGCGTTTGGTCTTCTGCTGCCACATTTTCTTGGTTCTGCGAGGGACGTTGGCTGTGGGTGCCTGAATATCCTGATACCCTTTCTGGGGGGGGGGCATTTGCTGAGCAGGTCATATATTCTGTGGTTGGCGCAGCTGGTGTTGTGTGTGTGGCTGCCGTTCTTTGTGTGGCCTGGCTATGAGCAAACCTGGTATGCTATCGGGGCTGCCTATGCGCTGGGGCTGCTTCTGAATCTCCTCTCCTTCTTTGTGCTGAAGAAAATCGCTTTTGTGCTGCGCTGGCTGAAACTGGCGAGCAAAGTGCGCCGGGGGCTCACAGGACTGCATGCGGGAACGAAGGAACTTGTTCGCCCCTTTTTTGCGAAGGATGCAGAGTATGCTGCCTTTTGCGCCGAACTGGACACCCGGGAACAGCAATACCGCCGTTTGAAGGAATTCCGGCAGGGACAACGGGAGAGCCTGGTTTAACTATTCTGTAGCAAGGTGTATGAATAAAATAGTAAAAGGAATTCCGGCTCTGTTGTGTCTCTGATCGCGTGGCTCACTACAGGCCTTCCTACATGTTGCCTGCTGCAGATGTGGCCTGTTGGAAGCAGCTGCCTTTCCACAAGCGCGCGGATGAGCGCCTCCGCGTGTTATATGAGCAACTGCGGAAGAGAGCCCGGCAGCAGCGAGATATCCTCTGATGGGTGGAATATGAGGGGCTTTGGTACAGTGTTGCTGCTGCTGGTATGTCTGGTGAGCAGCAGCCCGGCCCGATAAAGATTTCAATTTGCAGGGCAAATGAATCTCTGCTCTTTAGCCAGCGCGTTTCGTTGTTGTATTTGTCAGAACGATTCTAAAAAAGTGCGACGATGCACAAGTCTGCGCTTGCAATGCCGGGGGGAATAGTATACAATACGGGCGTAGCGGGGAACCACGTTCCGCGCCAGACATTTACTAACAACAAAAGCCTCTCAGGAGCTGTAAGATATGATTAAGGTAGCCATTGTAGGATACGGAAATATCGGTAAGTACTCGGTTGATGCACTGCGTGCTGCGCCGGATATGGAATTGGTCGGCATTGTTCGCCGTGCAGGTAGCGCCCCTGTGCATGGGATAAAGACAGTGACGGACATCGCAGAGCTTGGTGATGTGGATGTCGCACTGCTCTGCACCCCAACCCGCAGCGTGGAGGAGACGGCTTTGCCGCTTCTGGCTAAGGGGATTAACACGGTGGATAGCTACGATATTCACGGCGGTATTGTGGAGCTGCGCCGTTCCCTCGGCAAGCAGGCACAGGCCAACAATGCAGTGGCTGTCATTTCCGCCGGTTGGGACCCCGGTTCCGACTCCGTGATGCGCACCATGATGCTGGCCATGGCTCCCAAGGGCATCACCTACACGAACTTCGGTCCGGGCATGAGCATGGGCCACAGCGTGGTGGCTCGCTCCAAGGCCGGCGTGAAGGATGCGCTTTCCCTCACCATCCCGACCGGTTCCGGTGTGCACCGCCGCATGGTGTATGTGCAACTGGAGGATGGTGCCAACTTTGCTGATGTGGAGGCTGCTATTAAGGCCGATGATTATTTCTGCCACGATGACACCCACGTCACACAGGTGGCCGATATCGATTCCCTCCGCGACATGGGCCATGGCGTTTACATGGAGCGCAAGGGCGTATCCGGCACCACGCAGAATCAGATTTTTAAGTTCGAGATGCGCATTAACAACCCGGCTCTGACGGCTCAGGTCATGGTGTGTGCGGCTCGTGCCAGTATGCGACTGGCCTCCGGTTGCTATACGCTGCCGGAAATCCCCCCCATGGATTTCTGCCCCGGCGACCGGGAAACTCTCATCGCTCAGCTTGTATAAGCACAGAGGCGTTGACAACTGATTTTCACCTAAGAGTGGTGACGTACGAAGGCTTCGGTTTGCCGAAGCCTTCGTACTTTAAGGAGGTTTCATTCCACCGCGTCAGGCTGATGTCGCCTCATCCTTAATCTGCAAAGAGGCTGTGTGTGAAATCTGCGCCCCAGGCAACCGGGGTTAAGATAATTGAAAGCGGAATGTCGACAATATCCAGCATAAACGCCAGCGGGCGCCGCCATTGATTTCCCGTAGTGCGTCTGTCCGGTAATTGCTTTCGGATGTAGAACGAGTTATCCATCAGCAGTCCGGCCTGTTCCGTGGTCAGCGTGTACTTCCGGGCGCCGCTCAAATCTACCTTGGCAGAGGGTAGCACGGGATATTTTTCGAGTGCAAAGGAATCGGCGTAGGTTGTATGCGGGGTACTGGCTTTTCGGAATTGATGTTCGCTCAGAGCCGCGTAAAAATATTCTTTTGCTCCCTGGTGCAGAAAGAAATCTTCACTTCTGTACACAACGGAGGGATAAGTCATGACCTTACAACTCATGTACATGCTCATACCTGCCAGGAAATCGCCGTTCTTAATTCTCGTGGGGATATAGGTTATGGGCAGTTGCACATAATACATGCTGCCTTTTTTCCACACTTGCAGCTCTTCCTTTTCGTATGTCACATGGGGTGTTGGTTCCTTGTGCTGTACAGCTTTGAGCGGATGGACGGGGCTTTGTCTGCCCACATCATCCAGCATGCTTCCGCTGTCGATGATGGTGATACAGGAACTCAGCCCCACGATACACAGGGCGATGAGAAGCAGGATGATGGAGAAACGGGGATTCATGGTGTGCTGTGTTGTTTCTGTTTTCCGTCCAGAGCAATTGGTGACTGTGCCAGGCGTGAATTGAAGCGGGAAAGGAAGAATGTAGCCTGGAGGCAGAACAGGGCATGCAGGGGGGCAATGTAGCCGAGGAAATGCCTGGCTTTGTCGGAAAGGCCGGGGTCGGGCAGTATCTCCGCATGGATGAGGTTGGCCCACAGCTGCTGGAGCCCGAGCAGAAAGGCAAAGGGGAGTAGGTAGAAAATGGGCTTTTCCGGCAGAAGGGATTGGCCGGTACGGGCTTTCACCAGCCGGGGCAGGTAACCGAAGGCAATGAACTCCCAGAAATGCCCAAACACAGGCAGGAGCAGCGGCACGGCCGCTGCCAGGGGCATGGGGCACCAGCCCGACTCATTCTTCCCGGAGGGCAGCAGGTTTACGTTGTGCCAGGTGCGGTACACCTGAAGCACCAACACAACGCAGATGCCCACGTCCACCAGTGCTCGGCATGCCAGTTGTCCGGCTATAGCCAGAGATTGGGCCTGTACCTCTGCATGCTCCGGGAGTGGCAAATCCAAGTAGGAAATGCAGCTCAATACCGTCAGCACGACATAGGCAATGAACAGGCCTTTTGTGGAGAGAAAACGCGAGGAGCTCATGGGCGGGGAAATTTACTGTGGCGGGATTGTAACATATTGAGCCTGATTTGCAAGCTCAAATGTGTCAGGCCCGACTCTGTTTACGGCACGAAAATCTGCCCGGTACTGAAGGAGTGCAAACGCTCCCCCAGCTTTGACTTGAGGATACTGTACGCCACGTTGCCCGTACAGTGGCCGGTATAGTAGCGAGTGGGCAGAGCGTGCAGAATATCCGCTGCATGTTGTAGGCGTGGGGTATCGGTGTGTGCAGTGGCTTTCATGTAGTGGAAGCCCCCTACCAGCACATCCGGCCGGAAGTTGGTGACAATGTTCAGGATGCCCCGGTGGGAGCATCCGCTGAAGAGTGTCCGCCGCCCTGCTTCCTCTATCAGCAGATATTGCTCGTGCCGGAAATCATCTGCCACGCGATGCCCGTTCACGATGGCTTCCATGCCGGCACCCTCTGCCGGATAGGGGCAGGGCATATCCGCAGCTTGGTGCAGGGTGATGCCCGGCGCCAGCTCGGTCACGGTTGCTGTGGCGGTGTGCAGGCGTGGGTGCTCTGCCAGCTCCGGCGGCAGGCCGATGTCTTTGCCGGTTGCGTTGAAATGCGGCTCGAAGGCCCAGGGACTTACCCATACCGGGGCATGGCTGCTTATCTCCAGAAAGTGGGGCAGTCCGCCGCCGTGGTCGTAATGGCCGTGGGAGAGCACAGCCACATCCACTGTCCCTAAATCCAGCCCCATGCGTTCGGCATTGGCCGCAAAGGCTTCGCTTGCTCCCATATCGAAGAGAATGCGCCGTCCGCAGGCCTCGATAAGCAGGCTTAGTCCGTGCTCTGGCACTAGCCCGGCACAGTTCGATGTGTTCTCGACCAGCACATGTATCTTCATGGCTCCAAGTTTACACCGCTCCATTCCACCGGGCAAGCTCAAAACGGCTGAGGACACATTTTGGTATTTGCCGGGAGGCGGGAATATGGTATAAGCAGAGCATGATTTTGCGAAAGATGGTAATTTCTGTTTGTGTTGGTGGGCTGGCAGCGGCATCTGCCATGGGGCAGAATCCTGCGGATAGGCACCCGGCGTATGATGTGACCTCGCCGGACACAACGACCTTGCCACTTGCGGCAACCCGGCTGCAGATTGCTCCGGCCACGGAGCTCAAATTGACGGGCGGAAATCCCTATCCCTTTGTAGAGGGGTGGGAAACGAAGCCTTTGCAATTGAACGCCTGGCGGGGCGAGCGTTGCAGCGGACAATTAGCCGTGTCTACAGAGGGGCGAGCCGCTCAGCTGGGCGTGAGCTGCTCTCCTCTGTGCCGGGGGGACAAGGCCATCCCGGCAACTGTGCGTATGATTCGCTACACGACAGCTAACAAGGTGATGACTGCGGATATCATTGGTAATGAGAGCAGCTGCGAGCACTCTGCCGGAGTGCACCGGGCTGTGTGGTACGAGGTGAATGTGCCGCAGGATGCCGAGCCGGGGCTCTACAAAGGCCGGGTGACAGCTACAGCTCCCGGTTGTGAACCGGTGGTGCAGGAGGTGGAGCTTTATGTTTACCCGGCTGTTCTTCCGGCTCCGAAGGACTGGCGGATTCACCTGGACCTGTGGCAGCACCCGCAGGCGGTGGCGCGCTGGCACGATGTGGAACCCTGGTCCCGCGCTCATTTTGAGGTGATGCGTCCGCTGATGCAACGCCTGGCCGAGGCGGGGCAGAAGTGCATTACCTGTACCCTGCTGGACGAAGCCTGGAACGGACAGACCTATGACTGGTTCCCCTCGATGGTTCGTTGGGTGCGTGGTCGGGATGGTGTGATGCGCTACGACTACAGCAAACTGGATGCATGGATTCATTTCATGCACGACGAGATAGGCATTCGTGGGCAAATCAGTTGCTACTCCATGCTGCCTTGGCATTTGAAGGTGAAGTACTTTGATGAAAGTTCCGGCCGGGAAGCCGAACTGAGCGCACAGCCCGGAAAGCCGGAGTTCGAAGCTGTGTGGGCTCCTTTCCTGCGCGATTTCCATCGGCATATGCAGGAAAAGGGCTGGGCTCAGAAAACCTGTATCGCCATCGATGAGCGGCCGGATTATATGGTGCGTGAGGCTATGCGACTGGTAAGGGAGAATGCGCCTTCTTTCCGCATTGCCTCGGCGGTGGATAAGCCTTCTGCCCTGACGCGAGAGGTGTACAATATTTCCCCTGTGATCACCCACGCCGGAACGGCTCTTGGTTCCTTGCTTCATGAGCGTAAGGCCGCAGGCCGTATAACGACCTTCTACGTCTGTCTGCACCCGGTCACCCCCAATACCTTTACTGCGTCTCCCCCCGCACAGGCCGAGTGGCTTGGGTTCTTTGCCGCGGCTCATCAGCTGGATGGCTTCCTGCGCTGGGCATACAACTCTTGGAATCGTAACCCGCTGGAAACGACTGATTTTGGTAGCTGGCCATCGGGGGATTGTTTCCTGGTGTATCCCGGCAATCGCAGTTCCATTCGCTTTGAACGCCTGCGAGATGGTATTGAGGAGTTCGAGAAAATCAATATACTGCGTGCACGCGCCGGTGAATCTCCACAGGCCGCTGCCGCTGTGGAGAGTATGAATGTGCGGCTGGCTGCACTCTTTACCGTGCAACGCAGCACCGGTAATACCCATGCTCAGGATGTACAGGCTGCTCGCGCTATTATCGAGGAGACTATGGCTGCCCTGGAAAAGAGCAGTCGGCAGTGATTGGCCTGTGCCGAATGGTAAGCTTGGCAGGGGCTGCTGAAGCTTTGCCGAGACCGGTCAGCTGAGCCGCCTGCGCTTTGATGGCGTGGGCGGTAAGCTCCAATTGCCGGGCCCTCGTTGTTAACGCAGGCGAGCGTTGAATGCGGCGGTCTGTTCCGGGTCCGGGATGATGTCCAGCAGAACAAAGGCGTTGTCCTCCAGTGAGTCCAGTACCTCGAAATCGGCCTCGCAGTGGATGGCATAGTACTCTGCACCCCAGAGTCGGGCAACTTCCCTGAGGTCGTAGACCGGGGGCTGCACCAGCAGGCGACGCAACTCGTTGTCCATGCCGGGCGTGTAGGCTTGGCCGGCTCCTTCGTTGTTCAGCACAGCGACAACACGGCGAGCGGGGGGGAGCTGGGGCAGCATGCTGGCCGCTGCACAATCCCGCAGCAGTGCAAGGTCGCCTGTCAGGCAGCAGGCGTAGTCGGCATCTGTACTGTTGGCCAGGAAGGCAGAAACGGTGCCGTCTGCCCCACCTGTGCCGCTGTTGGTACGCACATAGTGGGTGGGTACCTGGAGCTGGGCGTAGTTGTTCCAGAGGCGTATGGTAGTAGTAGTGCCCAGGCAGAGGACATCTGCAATGCCTGCCTGATTGGAGAAATAGCGCACCATGGCAGCATCGCTCTCCGGGTAGGCCAGCAGCAACTCTTCTATGCGTCCGGCACAGCGGCGGCTGCGCTGCATGAGCCCCTGCGTGTCGCCGATGTGGGGCACGTCTCCCAGGGCTTTCATGACCTGTTCCAGCTCGCCCTCCACCACAGTGCTCTTGCGGCACAACCCCGAGAACCCGGTGCGGGTGATGGAGAATACCTCCGTGCCGGGGAGCTCTTCCAAAGCTCGCCAGAAGGCACAGGTCGGCACGTCGCCCACGCGCAGCACATAGCGCGGCGGGCAGTGGGGTAAAATGGTATCGGCTCCATGGAGAAGCTGGGCTGCAAGTTCTTCCCGCAGGCCGCTGGCGGCTTCTGCCATAACGGGGACGCGCAGTGTCCGGGCCAGCCACAGGGCGGCTTCCTGCTCCGAGGGATCCAGACCGCCCAGAATGAGTACAAGCCCTTCCATTGCCCGGAAACGCAGCATTTGGGAAAGGGATACCAGCGAGGCCCGGAAACGGGGAGCCGGCGGGGAATCTGCCACTTCCAGCCCGGTGAAGTCGCCGCCAATGCGGGAACCCTCAGCCAGTCGCAGGCTCAGGTGTACAGGAAAGCCCTCGGTGCAGATGTCCGCCAGGTTGGGCAGGTCGGACACATTGCAGGGCAGCTCTACCTCGATTGTGGGGGCGTAAATGCCGAAAAGCCCCTCGGTTTCGATGTGCCCCGGAGCCCCGGAGCCCCCGGCATCTTCTTTATCTTCCACCGTAATGATGATGAGGGGGCGGCGCTGATAGTAGGCTTCCACCACCGCTGGGGCGAGAGCTGTGGCGGCTGCCCCATTGCCGGCTACAACGGCGACCGGACGCATGGTGGCCTGAATACGCCCCAGCGCAAAATAGGCGGCAGTGCGTTCATCTGCCTGGCTCCAGCGGTGTACCACCGGGCATTGGGCCAGTGTGGTGAGCAAGGGGGGCGTCAGTTCCCCAGGGCAGCAGACCCATTCTGCTACTCCGGCTGTGGCACAGCATGAGATGAGGCTTTTCATAAGTGGTGTGTTCAGTATGGCAAGGGTTCCGGTTTGCCCAGGTGGCGGGGCGTGCGGTTGGTGAGAAAATCGTACAGCATAGCCACTCGTGCGGCCCTTTCCCGCAGCCAGGCGCGCAGTCGTGCCCGGCGGGTGATGTCAAACCGGCGGGCGTTAAGCCCCTCGGCATCAATGCCCAGATGGCGCGCAATGGCAACAGCTCGTTCCGCATGGCTTTCCTGGCTCACGATAATGAGATGGTCTGCCCCGAAGATGCGGTTGGCGCGCACCACGGAGTCGTAGGTGCAGATGCCTGCGAAATCGCACACAATGCGGTCAGCCGGTACCCCGAGCGATATGAGGGAGTTCCGCATGTCCCGCGGTTCGTTATAGTTCATGGCCCGATTGTCACCAGAGACGATGAGGCAGCGCACGCGCCCGCTCTTCCACAGCTCTGCTGCAGCCTCCATTCGCTTGATGTAGAAATAATTGCGATAGCCTCGTCTTATGTATTTGGAGCAGCCCAGTACCAACCCCACGGAATCTGCTCTGCAGGCTGCCGGGGTATCGTGACATTTGCCACCGGAAAGTCCCCAGGTCCACAGCTCGGCCACCCCGATAAGTACAAGCAGAGCCGCTACGGCACACCCTCCCGTCAGCGCCAGACGGCGGAGCCAGGTGCGCAGGCGGGAGCGTTTGCGGAGGGCATCCATCGGCGGTGAAATCAGGAAACGGAAATGACCTGAATGCGCGTGGTCAGGCTATGTGTTTCGCCACAGCGCAGCATGAGGTTTTCTGCCGGTACGGCTGCTGTTTCCACAGCCAGGAAACCTCGGGCGGCGTCTGCCCCCAGGTCGCCCATGGTGTCGGCCAGCTCTTTGCCGGGGTTCCACACCACGACCGAGCCGGAGCCGGCGCGGCAGATGCGGATGCTGCGTTCCCAGGCGGGGTCGTGGATGGTGATGTCCTGTTCCTCTGGCACGGGGTGGTAAATACGGTCTATATTGCCGGCCGGGATAAGTGGGTCCTCGCAGTGGGGTAACGGTGCAGCGGCGTATTCTGTATAGGCGCATTCCTCCAGCCCGGTTACAGCCACGGTTTCGTAATCACTCACGGCAAAGTAGGTGTGCATGGCGGCAGAGAAGGGCATTGTGCGTTGCACATCCAGTGTGAGCAGGGTAATCATGAGCTCTTTGCCCAGCTCGATAATGACGGCGCCGCTCGGCATCAGCTCCTGCTCCGGCGGCAGTGCCAGTATGATTTTGACGGTGCCGTCCTCCAGCTCTTCTGTGGATGCATGCTGCCAGGTGGAGATGCGGGCTACACCATGCGATGGTTGGGAGGCATCCTCCGTGTTCTTGCCAAACCACGGCCAGCAGAGGGGGATTCCCCCGCGCAGTGCCTTGCCCTTCTGGAATACGGCCTTGGGGCTCATGAAGATAACGGGTAGGTGGCCTGTAGGGGTCCATTGCAACACCTGCGCACCATAGAGGGATATCTCCGCATCGCACAGTGCTGTGCTGAGGCGCAGAATGGGAAAATCGCGTCCGTAGGGGTATTCCGTCGTAACCATAAAACTGTTTCTGTGAGCTGACGGTATCTTACCAGATAGCTCCCTCTATGTCCAGCAAACTTTAGCAGATGTCAGAGGAGACCACATAGCTGTCCAAAATAGGTAAGCTCCCAAAAGTAGAGCATACCTATATCAAAGGATAGCGAAAATCATCAGCCGTTTTTTGCAAATAGATCCCCCTGGTGCAAATCAGGGGGCTTTGCATGTATGCTCTTATATGGGTTGTAAAGCCAATACCATAGATTGGTTTTATTGAGTAAATTCAGCCGTAAAAAAACAACAAGATTGGATGTATTCCACTTAATTTCTTTCTGTTTTGCAAGTGTTTGAAGATATCTAACCAGCAGGAATGCTATCATTGCCGTCCAGACTTGGATTAACACAGCATTCGCGCTTGTTCCCATAAAGCTTTTAATTCGCAATAGTTGCTTGATTTCTTTGAAAAAGCTTTCAATGTACCAGCGATCTCTGTAAAGAGCTGCAATTTGGTGACAGTCTAGCTCAAAATCATTGCTGAGTAGCTCAACATCATAATTTCCATCATCGTTGTGCGCCACAACGCGCCGCAGGATATCTTTGTAGATTTTGCTTTGCTCACCTTGCATAGCGATGACCTCATCCTTGAGCACATTTTGATGTTCTTCTGGCAAATCCCACTCTTGGATGGTTTGGAAATTGATGCTTTTGGTGTGGCGAACTACAAACTTGACACCGCAGCTGTCCCAATGTTGCAGGAGCTTAAAATCCACATATCCCCGGTCTGCAACCACGATGCAGCCTTTGGGCAGATTAATCTCTCGGGCTGCTATACAGTCCGGAACATTGCCGTTTGTCAAATGTACAAAATCCGGGGTTGACTGCTCAAAATCCAATACTGTGTGTAGTTTAATGCCCCCTTTTTCGTGTTGATACGTCGCCCAAGGAAAGGAATTGAGCGAGAGTGTGATAGTGGAGGAATCCAAAAGCTTGATGCGTCTGTGTACTTCCGGAATGTTGTAGCCCTGTTTGAGATGCTGTCCCAAAGATTTTCTGATAGCATAATAGGCATCACGAAATACTTTCCAGCTGCGATGGTGATTCTGATAAGCAATGGTGGACTTCGAGGGTACCTGCTGCCCGCCTAAGTGGTTGATGCTTCCTTGTAAGCTGCTCATAAGCCCGGCGATATCTCGAATACCCCTGCAACCGGCAATATGACTGAGAGTCATCCATACAAGGTGATTCCAGGAGTTGAACTTTTTGGTATTTCTGTCAGAATTGTAAGTCTTGACAATGGAAGAAAATGCAGTATGGCTTATCAAATCATTGACAAGTTGTGCACACAATGGTAGGTTACTGTTCGGAGATTGGTTCATTTTTTTTGCACCGCCAGTTTAATAGCTGGCACCCCAGAACTCAATCTCCATTTTTGTTTTCTTTTTATTTCGTTGATATTTTTCCTCTCATAATGCGCTCTTTCTTTAGAATGCTTTTTGGACAGCTATG
>JAFQGF010000032.1 GCA_017415555.1 Akkermansia sp. | reverse complement strand
TTTCTACTTGCCTGCATATTCTCCGGAACTCAACCCTGATGAGTTGGTAAATGGCGATCTTAAGCCTGGTGTTGGGCTGCGTGAGCCGGCAGCTAATAAAGAGGAGCTTCGCATGCAAATTGTCGAGCACATGGAAGAAACTAAAAGCAATCCGGAGAAAGTGAAAAACTTCTTTCGCAAAGCCAGTGTTCGCTATGCCTCGAACAATCATGTTTTATTGCCGGAGCAATAATCTCCCTTGTGGCTGATGCCGCAGGGGGGCGGTGTATGCCCAAATTCTCGCGGGAAATGAGGCTATCCCCTCTGCGCGGACGATTTTGCCGACTATTTCATGGCAGCGCTGCGCATCCGGTGCAGGATGCCATCTGCCATATTGCGAACAGTTTCCTCGAGAATGTTGCTCAGGTGGCTGCCGGAGCGGTAATCTGCCGGGGCAAAGAAGTCGACCCGGTGCTGGTCATTCTTAAGGTTGTAGCCGGTGCGGAAGCTCTTGCGGGTGGGGTCGTTGGGGTCGTACACCGCAACACTGGTGCCGCCCTGCTGGCGCATGACAGTGAAGCAGGGGATATCCGTGGGCCCATCGCCCAGGTATATCATGTGGCGGAAGGGAATGGGGCGGAGGTCGGCATCCATGTGGTCGTTGACGTCCTCCGTATAGTTAATCATCCCTTTGTTGATGCGGAAGAGAAACTGTGTCTTGGTGGTGTGAGAGATGACACGCTTGGGGAAGCTGATGCAGCCGTTGCTCTCGCTGAACTCGCAGGCAAACACCTCCCTGAGGTAGGGGCGGATAATCGAACCGTCGATGAGAGCCTTAATGCCGCTGGAGATGATGTAGAACTCCACATGAATGCCGGCAAAACGCTGCTCCGGTGTGAGGGCGCGTGTCTCAAAGGTCTCAAAGAACTCCGGCAGCCCCCGGTAGAAGGTGAGCTTTTGGCCGAGTTGGCGCAGGGTTTCATTGCTCACGCCATCGATGCTCAGCGTATCCAGCAGCTCTTTCAGGTAGCTGAGTTCCCCATCCCACCCCTCTTCGCGGCTGCGCTCGTTGCACTTTTTCCAGAAGAGCTCGGCATTGATGCCGAACTCCGGGAAGATGGTATCCTCCTGCATATTGTGCGGGGAGAGCGTCTTATCAAAATCAAAGACGAGTGCAATGGTGTTTTGCGGCACAGCCATGGTGGTAGAGGTGTCAGATAAGTTCCTTCAGGCGGTTAACCGTGATGCCGGGCACGGTGATGGTGCTGCCGTCTGCCTTGCGCAGAATGGGGGAGCCATCCGCCTCCACTCCCATAAAGTAGCCGCAGATTCGCTCTGTATCCGTAATTGCCACGACAGGGCGGGAGTCTCCCCAGGCTTCCTTGAGCTGTTCGCTGAGTGATTCGATTCCATTCTCCACGAAAGAGTTGAACGCTTTGGCCAGAGCATCGGCCAGCATGTGGCGCAGTTTGCTGACCGACGGGCAGGAATATAACTCATCCGAGAGGCGCGTCGGGTTATCTGTGGTGCGTTTTGCAATGCGGGTTATATCGTTGAAAACGTTGATGCCGATTCCGATGGACGCCATGTTCGATGATGGGCGTTCCACCAGGATGCCGCCCAGTTTATCTCGTTCTACGAGCACGTCATTCGGCCAGCGCAGGCGTAAGCCCTCAATGTTGAGCGGCTTGAGTGCCTCATAAATGGCAACACCCGCCACAAGCGGAAGAAGTCCCCAGTGGCGGTCCGAACGTTGCGCTAACGGCAGGTTGTAGGTGACCCACAGTCCGCCGGTTTCGCCGAACCAGCTGCGATTAAAGCGTCCACGGCCTTTGGTCTGCTGTGCGGCGCACACCATAGTCCAGGGGGCCTCCTTGCGTGCTGCATTGAAAGTAGACTCACAGGACTCTAACTCGATGACTTTCCATTTCGTGCTCACGAGTGCTATTTTAGCGCAGGAGCGGCGTGGCGTCCACTAAATAATGCATAAAGGTGTGAAAAAAACTTGTTTCCATCGGGAAAATGAGCTAGCATGCGGCAGAATGATGGAGTGCAGACGCCTGAAGAATGCAGAAGAACTTGCTGCCGCAGGGGTGTGGCAGGTGTATACGGAGGCTTTCCCCCGCGAGGAACGCCGCTCCTGGGAGCAGCACTGCCTGGCCATGGACCGGGAGGAATGTTTCTGCTGCCTGGAGATGCGAGATAAGGGGGAGACGGTGGGGCTTGTATTCTGCTGGGAAATGGAGCAGGGCGTGTTTGTAGAACATTTAGCCGTTTGTGCTGAGCGGCGCGGGCTGGGTCTGGGGCACCTGATGCTGGAGTGCCTGCAGAAATGGGGAAAGCCGCTTGTGCTGGAAGCGGAGCTGCCTGCAACGGAGACCGCCCGCCGCAGACTTCGATTTTACCGTTCTGCCGGTTTTGTAATTCTGCCGGATGCACATGTACAATTGCCCTTCCATCGGGATACGCCGGAGGTGCCCATGCATCTGCTCAGCTGGCCTTGTGCCTTCACCCGGGAGGCTGTGGAAGCGTTGGAGCAATTTCTGCGGGAGCGTGTTATGATTTTTGCTGGCTGATATTGAGCAATTCCGAGCTATCCGGAGTCATTACCCGCATGGTCGGCCTGTTGAGAGAGTTATTGCGTCGATTACGGCGATTCCTGAGCTATATCTGGGGATACTTGGGAACATTGTCCGCCATGGGGCTTCTGTTAGGCGTGCTGGGAATGGGTTTGTACTATGTGTATACGGATGATGCTTCTCTATCTGTCCGTTGCTATACCGGGATGAGCAATCCCGCTGCGGCGGTTTTGCCGGAGGGACTCGGTGAATTGGCTTTTCCGGGAGCAGATGCCGTGAAAATGCCCCACATGCGCTTTGAGTATGATAAGGCCGGCAAGCTGCTGCGAGTGGTGCATGTGGATGCAGCCGGTGCACCTGCGCCCATGCCAGGCAGTCGGGTGGCCGAGCAACGCATGCGGTATGATGCCGCCGGCAGGCTGGTGAGCCGCAGCAATTATAATGAGAAGGGGCAGCCTGTGGCAGATGCCTCGGGGGTGTCTGTGCGGGAGTTTGAGTACGACCGGGAAGGTCGACTCGTGGCGAGTGTGCTGAAGGATGCCCGCCATGAGAAAGTGGTGCCACGCATGCCCGGCTTTGCAGAAGAACGCATCAGCTACGATGAAAAGGGGCGCCCAAGCACCATAAGCTATCTGGATGGTAACGGCAAAGCTCTTACCAATGCAGCTGGGGAGAGTGTGGTGACCTACACCTACAACGATTCCCGTAACGAAGTGCTGCGCTCCAATTATGAGAATGGTAAGCCCATGGACAATGCTGACGGTGTGGCAACGGAACTGGTGCGCCATACGGAGGATGGACGAGTTGTGCACACCTCCTGGCGCAATTCCCGCGGCGAACCTGTGCAACACGAAGCCAGAGGAGCTCATGCCGAAATGGTGGAATATATGCCCGGCAGCCTGGAGATGCGAGTCCGCCGATGTGGGCAGAATGGTGTTATGTTGAATAATGACCGCGTATGGGCAGAGCATCTTGTGCGTACTACACCTGCCGGGTCTGTGGAGTGGGAGTGTTTTAACGGCGCAGACGGACTCCCCTGCCAAAACCCAGAACGGGGATATGCCGAGCGCGTTTGTGAATATGGCCCGGAGGGAGAGCTCGAAACAGAGTTTTTCTGGGATGAACGCGGCAACCCCTCAAAGTGCTACGAAAAACGCTACACCGGCGACCATGTGCTCTCTCTGCACACTGATGGATCCACAGAGGTGAGCAGCACTAAACCATAGGCCGCTTGTTCAGCGCATGCCGACAAATTGGACTTAGTGGAGGTACGATATACGAATTGAGAACCTCTAAAAACTCCGTTTTATCGATAAATGGAAATTTGTAGAGCAGTCGCGAGCGTTAGCGAGCGGAATTTAAGAGCCTCGCCGTATAGCGAGGCGGCATAAAATAGCCACGGGTGGAGTGAGCAACGCGAACGAAACCCGTGGGAAAGGAATAGAAAACAAAGAGAACCCCACCGGATGGTGGGGTGGCATAAAGCGACGCAACAAATTAATGCCTTGGCATTATGCCACCCCGCCGTTCGGCGGGGTTCGAATATTTATACTCCTCCATCCCAGGGCTTACGCCCTGGGCTACCATATGCCACCTCGCCATGCGGCGTGGTTCCTGAATTTGGCTCGCCTTACGGCTCGCAACAGCCCGACAAAGGGCAATTTGTCGCCCTTTTTGGTTTTTAGAGATGCCCGAATTCCAATTTACTGAGAATATGTCTCAAATGATTTGCCCTTGCGTCCGTGCGCTGTGCATGGCATAGTTTCATTCCACACCTTCCCATACCCCCATAAAGAGCGGTGTGCTGTTCGGTGTCAGCTCTCCGATAATCCACAGGAAAGGGCGGTCAAAGACGATTCGTTCCATTACGTCTTCTCCTTCTTCATCTATTTCTGCGTAGCTTGCCGCGGCTGCCGTGGTGCCGTGTTCCTGCACATCGACACAAGCCTTCTGGCAGACTGCGGCCAGCCTCAGACCGGGGGTTTTGCTCCAGGGCGAGAAATTTGCCTCTGTGGTGAAAATGTGTTTGAGCCCGAGCGCTTTCAGGGTAGGGGTAAGATTGCAGAGTCTGCCGTGGGCACTGAAGCGAGGCAGGCGTACAATGCTGCGTACACCATCCTCCTCATCCTGTGCCAGTTTGCTCAGAATGATATCGAGTTTCTGTTGCGTGAGGTGCTGTGCAAATCCCTGAGCATCTGCCCGCGGCAGAATAGCTACAAAGTAGAAAGGCCTTTCAGCCGTGTCTGCCTTACTGTATGGCAGCGCTACGGCTCGCCAGTTTTTTCCACCGGCGGCTCGGAACTCGGTTTCTCCGCTATTCATCATGGCAACACGGATGTTGCTGCCATCGCTTCCGGTGAAATCGTGCTCCTGCGTTGCTTCCGGAGAGAAGGAGTATTGCCAGGGTTCTGCAAGATAAATGACATTGAGTACCAGCAGGCGCGAGTTGGGGGTGAGATTTTCTGTGCTGAGAAGTTCCGGGATGTTGCCCTGCGTGGCCTTGTTGCTCCAGTTGTTGATGACAGAAACAGCTTTCTGTCTATCTGTGCTCAGGGGGATGCGTTGCACTTGTCCGATGCCGGGCTGCAGAGCCAGCGTATCGTCTGCAAATGTCGCTTCGCTCAGTTTGGGGGAGATGTTGGAACCAGTCGCAGAAAACGGAGTGCCGAGGTTGAGCTTATGCAGCTCCTGTGCCGTCTCGCCGGCTGTTCCCGCCTTCAGTTGTTCCAGACTTCGCACTACTCCTACCGGTGAGAAAACAACATTGTGGCCAGCTTGCTCTTTTGCAACGCTGCGGAAAAGCTGCATCGACAGAGAATCCTCAGCGGCCATACTGCACGGGAGAAGTAAGAATAAGGAGAGATGGAGTAGTTTGCAGAACATGCCGAAAATGTAACATATTCACGTTATGATTGCAAGTTTTATTTGCCTTCGCTTTTGGTGGATAAGCGTTTTTGTTCTCTGGCGGCGAGGGCTAGCTGGATGGCGTTGGCCATGTTGTGGCAGAAGACGTAGAAAACCGGCCCGATATAGGCCAGGGGGGTAGCATAGGGCTGGCCCGCGATGTAGAGGGTGAGGATGGTGTTTTTCTGTCCGAGTGCCTGGGAGCATTCCCGCTTGAGCGAGGGGTAGCCGAGGCGGTAGCCGGCCAGGAAGCCAACAGCGCAGACTGCAATGGCTCCGAGTGCCATGGGGAGCATGTCCCACAAGGTATAGTCCATGCCGAGAATACGGTGGGTGCCGATGGCTGAGACGATGATGAGGTTGAAATTCCAGATGCCCAGTGAGACATCCTTGAGCTTTCCGGCCCAGGTTTTGCATGGGGGGTAGAGGAGGCGCAGGGTACAGGCCGCCACGGCGGGGATTCCCAGCACGATACCAATCTGTTTTGCCACGAGGAGCATGAGCTCCGTGTAGCTGAGGTCGGGGGTGTTGACCACAAAGGGCAGAACAAAGGGTGTTAACAGGGCGAAAAGGATCTGGCTGAGAACCATCGCCGTGGTGATGAACCCTACATTGCCACGCAGCAGGTGTACAATAATGGGTGCTGCCGATGCAATAGGCGCGGCCCCACAATAATAGACGGACTCCGCCAGCACCGGATACCCCAGCAAGTGGGCGCTGAACCATGCCGTAATCCATACAAGCTGCAGCGCCAGCAGAACCCATACGTGCATGAGGCGGGGACGCAGCTGCGAGGTATCCAGCCCCAGAAAGGTGATGGTGAGCATGGCTGTGATACCCAGCGGCAGCAACTCCCCATAGGCGTGAATGTTCTCGTGCAGCAAGCCGCCCACCAGAAAGGAGAGCACCATCAGAAAGCTGCGCAGCTGCTGTTTCATGCGCTCCTTAATTATCGCTCTTTTCTTCCGCCTTGCGCTTTTCTGCCAGCAGGGTGGCGGCATCGGCTATTGCCGGTTTGGGGTAGGCGATGCGGTTGTGATTCATGGTGCGCAGGGTGAGGAAGAAAGCCTCCTTCATGCGTGCGATTTCGCCCAGCGTCAGCCCGCTGTCCTGAAGGTGACCATCAAGGATTCTGCCCTTAAAGATGCTCTCAATCATGTTGCGGATATCTTCTTCCGTGGGATGCTGGAGGGAGCGGGTGGCGCTTTCCACCGCATCTGCCATACTGACGATACCGGATTCCCTACTTTTCGGGATGGGGCCGGGATAGGTGAAGGTAGTCTTGTCCACCTCTTCCGGGCAGGTGTCGGAAAGCCCATCATCAAAGCGTTGTTTTTCCGCATCGTACTTATCCTGAGCTTTTCGGTAGAAGAAGTAAGCCGTTGTGACACCATGGTGCTCGCGGATGACATCGATAATCCTCGGGTTGAGCTTCATACTGCGAGCCAGCTGGACGCCTTCTGTCACATGGCCAGTGATGATTCGGGCACTGGCTTCCGGGGTAAGCTCGGCATGCGGGGTCATTGTCTGGTCCACAATATTCTCGGAGAAATATTGCGGATTTTTTACTTTGCCGATGTCGTGGTAGAGTCCGCATACCCCGGCGCGGGTGACATCGGCTCCGATAGCTTCGGCAGCGGCTTCGGCGAGGCGCTGTACATAGAGGCTGTGATGGAAGGTGCCGGGTGCCGTAATCTGGAGTTTCTTGAGCAGGGGGTGATTCATGTCTGCCCATTCCAGCCAGGTGATGTGGGTGGAGATGCCGAAGAGGCTCTCCAGCATGGGCATGACTCCATTGACAATGACAGCAAGGAGAAAGTTGACACCCAACGCCATAAGAAGCATGGTAATGAATACCGCGGCATCGCTGTTGGCGTAGTCTGCCTTGTTGTGCAGGAGGTTGAGCAGAACGGCTGTAACGAATACGGCAAAGCCTGTCTTGAAGCCGGCGTATAGAATTTGCTGGCGCTTACGCAGGTGTCCGCAGATGGCGGCCGCCAGTACACCGGTCAGCAGGCTGAGCACAATATAGTCTGCGGTGAATTGTGCCGGGTATGTGGCCGGGAAAAGGACAACACCGAAGAGAGTGCAGCACAGGGCAACATAGACACCCATGGAGCGGTTGATGAGAACAGCTGTGACAGCCGGAGCCAGCATGTACGGCAGTACCAGGAGCTTCTGCCACAAATCGACGCCGGGTATGTTCTGCCATACGGAATTAACCAGGTAAATCGCAAACATCTGGGCCAGAACACAAAGCACACACAGCAGCGCACGGGCACGAGTCATTTCTCCTTTCTTGTGTCCGAGACTGTAGTAGAAAACTACAGCCAGAGAGCTGAGTAGCACCCAAACCATGCGGTAGGCGCTTTGCAGGGGCGTTTCTGCCGCACTGTACACCAGCATGCAGAGAACAGACACACCCAGCACTGTGAGTAGTAGTATGTGCTGAGCTGTACCGGAGTTATCCGCGCGGCGGAAAAGGGATGAAAATAAGTTGGCCATATCTTCGTGTGGGGTGCATTATACTCAAGGAGCCGGAGCTTGTCAAGCTCGCGTTTTGACGCGTTAGGGAGCAAATCGGAAGAGGGGGACAGCGCGGAATTCGCATGCTGTACTTTCTCCAATTCTATTTTTCGACCACTTATTTCAGAAGGAGATGGCTTGTTGTTCAGGAGGCAGTGTCGGTGGGAAGTGCCGAACTTTGCAGATTGGAAAACAATCAGGGGTGTTGTCGCAGAAATCGCTTGCGAAACAGGTGTCTGCTGTCTATAATGAGGTTGTATGAAGCGACTTTTCCTCCTGTCACTGGCATGTGCCGGCGGTCTGTGTTCTGCGGCCGCTCCTGTAAAAGCTCCTGCTGCGGCAGCCGAGCAGAGTGTGCAGACCCGCCTGATGGCTGTGCTGCAGGATATGGTGAAGAAGAACAGTGATGATTTTTACGATGCCGCTGCTCTGGTCTACGATGCCACGGGCGATGTGACGTCTTTCTTTCGTATGATGTCGGAGCTGGCCGATAAGGGAAACCCGGCTGCCATGCTGTGGAAGGCTCGCCATTGCTACATAAAGGCTGCTGCCCAGCGCCGTGAATGTGCGGAGGGACTGGGATTGCTGGAAAAGGCTGTGGCTTCCCGATATGTGCCGGCTATGGTGGAGTATGCAGCCAAGGCAATCTTGCAGACCAATGATGAGAAACTGGCGAAGAATGGCATGACCGTGCTGATGGATGCCTGCCGCCAGGGCAGTTCCAAAGCACGTGCGCTGTATCTGACTGTTTCCGGCCGCATACAGAATGGGGGGCTGACTCAGCCGGAAATTGTATCTGAGCTCAAGAAGAAGAATTTTTACCTTGAGGAGATGATAGCCTCACTCCAGGTGGAGCAGGAGTCGGGCGTTGTGTGGCTGGAGCGTGCAACGGAGCACGGCAGTTCCTTTGCTCCTTTTATCCTGAGCCAGGCAGTGACGGATGCGGAAAAGAGCCGCCAATACTTGCAGTTGGCAGTGGACCGCCATGAGCCTGCGGCCTTAGGGCATGTGGGGATGCAGGCTACGATGTCCGAGATGGTGCAGAATGGCGGAGAGTCTACCCAGCGGATGGCGCAGGGGCTGCGCACGCTGAGCATTGCTGCCATGCTCAACACGCCGGCCGCCGTTCAGATGCTGGCTTTTCTCTACGCCAATGGGCAGGGGGGCGACATTCCCCGGGAGAGAATTGTGGAGTTGTTCCGCCTGGCGCATGAGTGCGGTGAGCCGAATGGTACAGCCGGTTTAGGATATTGTAAGGTGCTCGGTGCCGGATGCCCACAGGATGTGCAGGGGGGCGTTGCCCTCATGGAGCAGGCTCGTGACAAAGGCAGCAACTGGGTAAACCAGGCACTGGCGAGTCTTTACTTCAATGGGGATGGCGTTAAGGCCGATATGCGTAAGGCAATCGATGCATTCTCCGAGGACCACCTGAACGGGAATCGCCATGCGTATGCGATGATGGCGGTGCTTACTGCTCTGGGTAATGCCTCTGCTAAACCCGACCCCAGGGCAGCACGTGTATACCTCAATATGGCCATTAGCGGCGGCGACGTTCAGGCGCAGCAGCTCTACGATGTCTTCGTAAAGGAAGGTAAGTGGCGCTTCTTGGATGACCTGACACGCTGAGCCGTCGTAAGAAAATCAGCAGAAAAAAGCGAACTCCGAGGGTAATTAGCGGAGCCGTGGTGCTTCGTTTTGCCCATCTTAGTTTGCTTTTTCCCCCTGTGTGGTTTTGCTTGCTGTGTTCGAACATAAGAAAAACAGCCAAATAGGATGATTTTTGCTTATGTTGGTGACTTTTAGCTGGAAAGCGAGAAACGAACGTGATAGAGTATTGCGGATAACATGAGCGATACATACATTTTCGATAACGTAAACAAATACGTGGAAGCGGGGATGAGCATTTTCAGCCCTTCTTTGTATTTGGGAGTGGGTCTGCAGCCTTACTGGATGCGAGCAGCGGCTTATGAGCCGATGGCTGAGGATTGCCCCGTGCTGAGCGAGGCGGATACTGAGACTCTGGTGAACAGCTGCACCACCGAGGAACTGCGAGCCACCCTGGAGACTGAAGGTGTGGTGGACTTCATCGCAGAGGCACCCTGCTGCAAGTACCATGCCTACATTTACAAGCAGGAGGTGGGTTACCTGATTATTACCATGCAGCTACATGTGGATTGTTTCCTGAAGCAGGGCATTGACGCTCGTTGCTCGGATATCCATCTGCCCGCTTCCTGTCCCCCCAGCTGGAGACGTTTCGGTAATCTGCAGCCCATGTGGGAGGGAGCACCCCGCCTTACCCGAGAGGATGCAAAGGCACTAGTGGAGAGCTTCCTGGGCGATGCAGACTGGGCGCGACTCAAGGAAAAGGGAGATGTGGACTTTGCCTATCAGAATGTAAACGGGCGCTACCGCGCCTCTGTGGTGGATCAGCGCTTGGGCTACAGTCTCTGCTTCCGCATCATCAACAGCAAGCTCCTTACGATGCAGGAAATCAACCTGCCGGAGGAACACGTTGTGCCGCTTACCCGTTTTACCAATGGTCTTATCCTTGTGACGGGGGCAGTGGGCTCCGGTAAATCCACTACGCTGGCATCCATTATTGATTTCATTAACAAGGATCGCCACGACCATATTATTACACTGGAGGACCCCATCGAAGCAATTTTTGAGCCTATCGGTTGTCAGGTGAACCAGCGAGAAGTTCACAAACATACCGAATCTTTCGGCCGCGCTCTCCGTGGAGCTCTTCGTCAGGACCCGGATGTGATTATGGTGGGCGAAATGCGTAACCTGGAGACGATTTCTCTGGCTCTTTCCGCCGCAGAAACCGGTCACCTTGTGCTGGGAACACTGCACACCGGCTCTGCCGCTCGTACCATTGACCGAGTGCTGGATGCCTTCCCTGTGGATGAGCGAGAGCACATCCGCATCATGGTGTCGGAATCTCTGCGCGGTGTTATTTCCCAGCAGCTTGTACCAAAGAAAGATGGAACCGGTCGCGTGATGGCACTGGAGATGCTGGTGAACACCTCCGCTATTGCCAACTGCATCCGAGAGGGTAAGACCTTCATGATTCCCGGCCTTATTCAGACCGGTAAGGCCCAGGGCATGCGCCTGATGGATGACTCTCTGCAGGAGTTGTACCTCCAGGGAATTATCTCTGCCGAGGAGTGCACCACACGCGCTACAGATAAGGCTATGATGGATAAGTTCCTCCGTGAACACCCCGAGCCCGCCGCCCAACAGTAAAACACCAGTAGCTTTATAACAAGATGAAAAACCGAATTGATACCTATTTTACCGCACTTGTGGAGAACGGCGGTTCCGACTTGCACCTTTCTGAGGGGCAGCCGCCCAAGATGCGAGTGCACGGTGACATTGTCGCCATAGAGGAAACAGTCCTGACGCATGAGGATATGATTGAGCTCATGGAGCCGATATGTCCTCCCCGTCTGTGGAAAGAGTACACGGAGGGCGGAGACTGCGACTTTGCATACGAGATGGATGAGACCTCGCGTTTCCGCTGCAACTTCATGAAGCAACAGCGTGGGTATGCCTGCGTATTCCGTCTCATTCCCACCAAAATTCTCACCATGGAGCAGCTTAATGTGCCGGAGCAGATTAAGCGTTTCGGCGAGATGCGCTCCGGTCTGGTGTTGGTAACGGGCCCCACCGGCTCCGGTAAGTCCACTACACTGGCGGCTCTTATCGATTACATTAACACGAACTTCGCCCGCCACATTATTACAGTGGAAGAACCTATCGAATTCGTGCACCCGTCCAAGAAGAGTATTATCACCCAGCGAGAAGTGCCGGTGAACTGCCCCACGTTCGCCGATGGCCTGCGAGCCTCTCTGCGAGAGGACGCGGATATCGTACTGGTGGGTGAGATGCGCGACCTGGAGACAATTTCTCTGGCTTTGACGGCAGCCGAAACCGGTCTTCTGGTGTTCGGGACGCTGCATACAAACAATGCGCGTAAGACAATCGACCGTATCATCGACGTGTTCCCTGCCGAGCAGCAGGCTCAGGCTCGCACCATGCTTGCCGGCTCTCTTCGCGGTGTAGTGGCTCAGCTTCTCATGAAGCGTTCCGATAAGCCCGGGCGCGTTGCTGTGAATGAAATCCTTTTTGCAACACCTGCAGTGGGGGCTATCATTCGTGAAGGTGCCACACAGAAGCTGGCGGATGTTATTACCGGCGGCAAGCAGTTGGGCATGCAGTTTATGGATGATGCCATCTGGCAGAAGCTTCAGCAGGGGCTGGTATCGCCTGAGGAGGCTTATATGAAGTCCATTGATAAGGCTCGATTCAAGAACTTCCTGCCGCCCGATAAGGCAAATCTGGCCAATGCCGGTGGCGCTTAAGGCCATATCATCATTCGGCGCAGCGGGCGTACCCGCTGCGCCATAATGGCAATACCAGAGATGAGGAAAGTTGCGATATATGCCGGGAGCTTCGATCCTCCCACCAATGGGCATCTATGGATGATGCAGCGAGGTGCCGGTCTGTTTGACGAGTTGGTCGTTGTGTTAGCCGTCAACCCGGATAAGCCGGGTTTTCTTCCGCTCGAGCAGCGCAGCAGGCTGCTGCGGGAGTTGGTGGCAGAATTGCCCGGTGTGGTGCGTGTGGAGGTGGTGCAGCAGGGATTCCTGGTGGATTTTGCCTTGCGTATAGGTGCAGCTTACCTCCTGCGAGGTATACGCAATACCATAGACTTTGAGTACGAAAAAGCTATGGCTCGTATGAATGGACGCATGCAACCGGAGATTCAGACGGTGTTTCTGATGCCGCCTTCGGAGCTGGAGGAAATCAGCTCTTCTATGGTGCGTGGTTTTGTGGGGCTGCCGGACTGGGAGCGTTGGGTCCAGGCCTGCGTGCCCCCCTGTGTGGCGCGAGCCATTGCCGACAGGTAAATGTAATACTGCTTGACTTTTCGACATAGGTGTGTCAATATGTGCTCGTTATTATGAATAAGTTTTTTATATTCTTGTTGGGAGTGTGCCTGCTGATGGTTCAGCCTATCATGGCGGATGAGTCTGATTTTGATGAGAACGCCCCTGCTGCTGAGGAAAAAGTGAGTCCGGCAGATGCACGCTCAGAGGCCAGGGAGGCCGCGGCCTGGATGAAGGAGCACATGGCTCTGCGCAAGAAGGTGCTTTCCATCCTCAAGAAAATTAAGAATGACAAGACAGCGGCCAAGGCGGCACAAAGTCTGGAAAACCTTACCGGAAAGGATAATGTGGGCAAGAAGACTGCTCTGGGTGAGGTGGGGGATTCCCGCTTAGAAATGCCTTCTACTTCTGCGATGTCGGCTGTACTGAAAAAAAATAGTAAAAAGCTGGAGAAGAATCTCAAGGAAATTGAAAACGAGGTAGAGCGAATTGAGGAACTGGAACTTGCTGAAAGCGATTTCCTGAGCATTGTGGATGAAGTGTTGTCTGTGACAGATGTTGATGCCGACTCTGACGATGATGAGGATGATGAATAAACGCCTTGCCTTATCAACTAATGTTCTCTCAAATAACAAAACTGAAATATATGAAAACAATTGCATATCTGCTGCTACTGGGGCTGTTTATGGGTGCTCCCATGACGTTTGCTCAGGATGACGCTGCTCCTGAAACAACGGAGGAAACTGCTGCTGAGCCGGAGGTGGACGTGAAGGCTCTTAAGAAGGAAGCCAACCGCTACTGGTCCACCAAAATGGCGCGAATGAAGAAGACGGCCTCTGCTCTGAAAAAGGTAAAAGATAAGAAGTCTGCTAAGAAGGCGACAAAGACTATCGAGGGGCTTTGCAAGAAAGAGCTCAAGAAGCCGGAAGACAGCGAATATATGGACGCCGCCGAGAAGCGTTTCCTCATGCATATTGAGAAGCTCAATGAGCAAATCGATGAGGAAGTAGAGCGCATCAAAGGTATTGGTGATTCTTCCAACTGGAGTGAGCCTGCTGAAAAGGTGATGACACCTGAGCTGGAGGCTGCCATAAATAAGGTTTTCCAGTAACACATGATTTACTGGGATAACAACGCTACAACGCCTCTTGCACCGGAAGTGCTGGAGGCGATGTTGCCTTACCTGCAGGAGAAATTTTATAATCCTTCAGCTGCCTACTCTGCGGCAAAAGCGGTTCGCCGAGCCATAGAGCAGGCCAGAGAGCAGGTGGCTGCCCTCTTCTCGGTACATGCGGACGAAATTGTCTTTACTGCCGGAGGTACGGAGGCGACAAATGCCGCGTTGGCTCCATTCTCCCGAGTACTGACCCTTGCAACGGAACATCCGGCAACCCTGCGTACGGCAAGAGGGGTGGCTGCACCAGTGCTGCCCAATGGTGTGGCCGATTTACCGGAATGGAAGGAGGCTGTTACCGGCTGCGATGCTGTGAGCTTTGCCTGGGCGAATCATGAGACGGGGGTGCTGCAACCTGTGCGTTCTCTGGCAATGGCAGCATCAGATGTCGGTGCTCGGGTGCATGTGGATGCCGTGCAGGCCGTCGGCAAGGTGCCGGTGCTGCTGCATGAGTATCCGGTGGATTTTGCCTCTGCATCGGCGCATAAAATTCATGGCCCTAAAGGTGTGGGGTGCTTGTATATACGCCGGGGGGTGGAGTTCTGCCCTTATCTGACAGGAGGTGCACAGGAGGATTACAGACGTGCCGGTACGGAAAATGTGGCAGGTATCATTGGTTTTGGCAAGGCTGCTGAGATGGCACTGTCCGCAGCTGCCCGCTATGAGGCCCTGGCCGACCTTCGGGCGCGCTTTGAGTCTCGCTTGAAGGAGGCCGGTATCGAAATTATTGTGAACGGCGGAACCGCCCGTCGTTTGCCACACGTGCTCAACATGCGAGTCCCCGGCTGCAGTGCAGAATCGCTCTCCCTTCTGCTGGAGCCTGCCGGGTTGTTATGCTCTACCGGATCCGCCTGCACGAGCGCAGAACCGCAACCAAGCCATGTGCTGAAGGCCATGGGCTTAGCTGACAGGGAGATTCGCGAGAGCCTTCGCTTCTCCATGAGTCGATATACAACAGCGGCTGAGGTAGATGAAGCTGCCTGTATCTTTATTGCGGCGGTGCGTAAAGTTCGCTCCGTGCAGTCCGCTGTTACCGGCCCTGTGATGGTTTATCGTTAATGCCTGATGTACCTGACGATGTTCTGGCAAAGGGGCTGAGGCGTCTGTTTATCGGGGCTCCTCTTTTTCTGCCATTGCTGGGTGTTGTCGGAGCTCTCGGTGGTGGTAATTGGTGGATTCTGTGTATAGCCGCCTTTTCCACTGCTCATATTCTGAAGTTGCCCCGTATCTTCTTCTGTATTCTGCTGTGTGTGGGGATTGCCCTGGTGCATCGAGACATTCTGCAGCAAAATGAACAGCGGCTCCGAGACCAACTAGCCGCCTACGAACATGTACACCTGGAGGGAACCGTAGAGCGAGTATTGTCCCGTGGCTGTATTCTTAACACCGGCCCCTTGGGGGTGCGTGTTGTACTACGCGGGACACCGGATTATAAAACAGGAGACAGATTGCGCGTTACGGCTCAGCGCCGAGATGGGCGTAAAGTACCAGTAAAGGGTATGTTCAACACTGCTGTCTGGATGAAAAGCCAGGGCCTTGCTGCGAATCTGACGGTACTACGTAGTGAGTACATCGGAAAATCTCGCGGGTGGTTGTCTGCTTTGGGGGCTGCCGAAGCTGTGCGTCGCAGGCTTGTGGACAATATCATGCCGGAGGGCTCAGCCGGAGATGCTCGTCACCAGGTGCTCTGCGCGCTGGCTCTGGGGGATAAAAGCCTGGCGGAGCAACCAACTCTCAATATTTTCAAGCGGGGAGGGTGTCTGCATGCCTTTGCTGTGAGTGGTCTGCATGTGGGTATTGTTGCAGGTTTTCTCTATATCCTGGCTCACTTTTTCCGCCTCAGTCCTCGTACCCGGACTGTTCTTGTTCTTCTTGTTGTTGGTGTGTATGTCTTTGTGACTGGGCTGGCCGTCCCGGCGTTGCGGGCGTACCTGATGATAGCACTTTCGCTGGTGGGTCTGGAGTTGCGGCGCCGTGTGAGCATGCTCAATATATGGAGTTTTGCAGCGCTGATAGTGCTGTTGTGCTCTCCGTGGCAGTGGCATAATGCCGGTTTTGTGTTGTCGTTTGCGGTTTACGCCGGTATTGGTCTGGGCATAAAATGGTGCATGCGTTCCGGCCCGTGGATGGCGCCGGATGCTTATCTGCCCACACGCCTGTACAATCGCTGGCAGCACCGTCTTCTGGTGGTCGATTACTCCATTCGTGGAACAGTTATTGTTTCTTTGTCGGCCTGGCTGGTGTCGTTGCCCATAACGCTGTGCTTTTTTTACACCGTTACGCCATTCAGTTTTCTCACGAATATAGCCATTGCCCCGCTTCTGCCTTTTGTTATGGGAAGCGGACTGCTAACGGCTCTGGCGGGTAGTATCCCCTGGCTGGGTGGGGTATTGCAATGGGCGGCACTGCAGTGTAGTTCCTGCCTGATAGCTGTCTGTTCCTTTTTCGGGAGTCTACCCATGGCATACATATCCGGCCAGCCCCCGCAGCCCCCGGACGCAGCACATGTGTGCCATCTGGGATATGAGGAAAGTTATACTGTATTGGGAAACCCAGGGGTGGTGATAGGCTGTGGCAGTGAAACTTCGGCTCAGTTTGTTACAGAACCATCCCTGTTTTTCGGCGGATTCAGGCCGGCAGTACTTGTGGCCGGCAGTGGAGACAAAGGGACGGCGGTATTGAAAGAAAGCTGGCCGGGACTCAAAATTATCCATTCATCCCGCTTGCGGCATATTCGCCGTATTTCCACCTCTGCCGGTGATTTTACAGTCTATCCGTCCGTACTTTCTGCCGCTGGCAGTGCAGCGGTTGTTTACTGGCAGTCCCCGCAAAAGCGTGTGCTGTATATAGGCAATGCTGATTCTATGACGGTAGCTTCTCTTCCGACGGATGTAGGGAAGGGGGCAGATGTCATCATTCTTGGGTACAACAGGGAGCTGCCCGTGGATTTTCTCCAGCTAGTGCAGGAAATGAAGATCAGTAGATGCGTGTTGCTGCCCAACGTGCCTCAGCGGGTTGCCGAATCCTTGCCCGATACGGTAGAAGTGCTGCGGGTGTCGGAAGATTCCCCCCTTATTCCGTTGCCATAATGTGTACTGCGAACGAGTAGAGCTCTTTGCTGAGCTCTCTGCAGCCGTGGCAGGGTGGGTCTGTCCGGGCGAGTAACTCAAGTATTTTGCCGATAACTCGTTCGCTCAGAGCAGCTATATCCGTATCCGCCAGTTGTGCTTCTACATAGGCCGCAACATCTGCCGTGGGCGTGTTCAGAGATTTCTCTTTATTGTCCAGTTCTTTGAGGTGCTGAACAATGTTTTGTGTCTCGGTAATCGCGGCTTCGGCTGAAATCTTGTCCTCTACTTTTTCCAGTACGGTGGCTAGTCTGTCGTAGGTGAGAAGGCGCTCCAGAGCTACGTCCAGCCAAGGAGCTGCACTCTGCTCGATGTGCTCTTGGGGCGTTGCCGTCGGTGTTGCAATTCCTTCCTGCCGAGCAGATGCATGGCAAAGCAGAGTCAACAGGATAACTGTTGAGAATAGGACTTTATTTTTCATGATCTGAACTTTCCGATACAATATAATGTGGGCGGTGTTTGATTTCCAGGTACATCTTGGCCATATATTGGCCGAAAATGCCCAGGCAACGCAAAAGTGCCTTTTTCGTTATAACAGGGAACGACAAGAGAGAGAAGTGGCATGTGGTATTAACGTGAGGTTTGAAGTTTCGTGTAGCCAAGAATCCGTGCGTCTTTCATGTCTACACAATAGGGGGTTGCATGCTTAAACCAGGCACCGCAACTGAAGATGCGGCGCCTGCCGAATTTCCACTCCCCGGAGCGGTGGAAGTGACCGAGTATGACAACCTCGGCTTCCGGGAAAAAGCGCCGGGCAAACCGTTCTGCTTTCCCTGCGCAGTTGAGCCAGCAGAAAATGATGTTCCAGGGGCGCTGTGGGGGCCAGAAACAATGCAGAAAGCCGCGGATATATTTGTTGCGGATATTCTCACGGCGCATCATCGGCTTGAGCAGAAGACTCATTTTGCGGGATAGTTCCAGCCTGCCTTCCAGTGTATCATGAGGTGTTTCGCGGATGAGTTTTCGACATGTATCCTTATGGTGCAGAAACTCCCAGCCCCAGGGGGCTACCTCCTTGTAGAGCGCATGCCCGTGCATGGCTACAACCCGTCCTTCCCAGAAGCGCACCATCAGACATTCTGTGTCGGGGTCATGATTGCCGGCCAGTTCCACCAATTCAATCTTTCTGTTGCGGCATTCTGTTCGGAGTTGTTCCCGAAATTGTTCTCCGGAGTGACGCCAGGGGCCGGGGCGTGTCTCTGCCAGATCTCCCGCCACCACCAAAATATCGATTCCGGTAAGGAGTGTCCTTGCCAGTTCTGCCGGGGCTGGTGCTTCGCAACGCTCATGGCCATAGTGCAAATCCGAGATGAATCGCACGGTTTTTCCCGGTGGCGGGTTGATGTTTCGGATGGTGGGCATTCGGGAAATTATTCTGCATTGCGCTGGCGTACGGCTTCGTACAGGCAGACGCCTGTTGCAACAGATACGTTGAGGCAGGGAACACTGCCAAACATGGGTATGTGTATCAGAAAATCGCAGTTTTCTTCCGTCAGACGGCGCATGCCGTCCCCTTCGGCACCCATCACGATGGCAATGCCCCCCTTCAGGTCCATATCGTACAATTCTCTGTCACCATGGTCGGAAGTTCCGACAAACCAGATGCCTGCATCCTTCATCGTCTTCATTGTGCGAGCAAGGTTCGTTACCTGGACAAAGGGTACTTTTTCTGCCGCGCCTACGGAAACCCGGAGCACGGTTTCAGTAATGCCTACGGACTTGTCCTTCGGCGTAATGACAGCTGCAACTCCGGCTCCGTCTGCAGTGCGGAGAATGGCTCCCAGATTGTGCGGGTCCTGCACGCAGTCCAGAACCAGATAAAGACCCTGCGGCTGTGCTTCCAGAATGTCCAGCAGGGCGCCTTCATCCAGAGCTTTCACCACGGTGCGGGTGGGAGCTTTTTCGAAGCGTTGCTGCTGTTTCCCGGCATCCGGGCGCGTGGTGTGCTTATTGGCCCGGGCTGTGTGTTCACTGAATTTTTTTGCCATGAAATTCTGTCAGAGTTTTTGTAAGTTTGTTTTTCCGCAGTGTTTGAGAATGTAGGGTGTCCCGCCATGCATGCCGGGGTACCGGTCATCATACTTCACCACATTGTTACGGAAGATGAGATTGTCTGTGGAAATGGCATATAGCAGGGGAACTTTGTGTGTCAGGAACGTATTACCTTCGATGAGGATGTTGCGATGGTAACGCTCTGTCTGCCGATTCGGTTCTTTCACTTCCGGATAAATGGAGATGATGGCCTCGGTGAATTGATATCGAGCCGTGAGGTTGTGGTCGAAAAGATTATTAATGATTCGGACATCCAGACATCGTCCGCTTTCGTACCATCCTTGTGCGTCCCCGGCCAGAAGAATAGCAGAGCCGTGGGAGGCCACGAATTTGCAATCTTTTACCAGCACGGGTTTCGGAGTGGTGAAGAGAGAGCCGCGAGCCCGGTTGTGCCGAACCGTGCACCCGATGAAGTTAACGGCAGGGTACCAGTCCGCATTTTCAATGGCATCTCCCGCGCCGATTCCGGCAGGCAGGGGCGCATCCAGCACAATTCGCAGATGCGTCTCGTCTATCTTTTCTACTTTCCGGGCAGTGGCACATTCCGGGTGATTCTCCAGTGTTCTGCCTTTGATAAACTGCACTTTTTCGCCCGGCAGGAATACTTCGAACCCAACAGCCTGAGGATGCATGTAGCGCGCGATGAATTCCCTGTCGCTGACAAGCTTTTCAATTGCCAGGCAGGTAGAATGTACATTGATGGCATCATCCATCATTCCCTCATAAAGGGCATTTTTTACGGTGATGGTGCCCGCGCAGTTGGAAAAATGCGTAGCATCTGCCGACACGGTATAAACCCTGTCGGGAGCGCAGATGCAGCCTCCTCCATCGATGGTGATATCCCGGCTTCTCTGTGCTATCAGGGCCATACCCTGGCTATCCTGAAACACCACGTTGTTGAGCACGGTGCCGTCTGCTCTGTACAGCACCATGGCCGGATGCGGGCGCCCGTAGTGCCGCAGTACCAGAATGTGACCTACCTGTAGCCCCTTCGCTGTGGCATCAGTGAAGAACTTGACCCGGTTGGGGGCAACTTGTTGACAATGATTGGGCCATGCGATGTCCCCTCCACGCCCCGTGGGCACCATGCGTCCATCCTGCTGAAACGCCAATACGGCTCCGGGGGATTTTGCTTCGCCATCCCCCATCAGATAATAGCGCTTGTTTTTTACTTCCCATCGGAAACTCGGGGTGAACTCCAGCGTGGTCGTACCATCTTTTATCTCTACAATTTTCCCTTCGTTGTAATACGGATTATCGTGGCGGATGGTGATGTTTCGCAGAGTGATGTTTTGGCTGTCCATCAGCAGAATGGGTTGCATTCTGCCGTGGAATATGAATGTGGAGCCGTTGCCGTTAATGGTAAGGTTCTGCTGCCCGACTATGGGAACTCCGACAGGCTGAATATCCTGCTGATCATGATTGGAGATGTAGTAACTCATGCGCAGTGCCCCCTCAGGGTAGAAGTGGTATTCTCCTTTCGGCAGCTCGAGGGTTACGGAGGAACCGGAAAGCGACTGCCTGGCCGCAGCTTGCAACAACTCACGCATAGCCGGGCCACTGTCGTTATCCGTATTCGGTTGCAGCTCGAGGTGGGAGCACCAATCGCTGCCTTTACCCCATATGTGGTGTTTGCCGGGTTTGGGCAGGGGGGTAAACTGTTCCTTCCAGGTTAATTCCTGCCATCGCACATTTTTTGCTGATTCGTTTACCAGGTAAACTTTTTTTGAGTAGGGTTTTACTTGAAAAGTTTCCGCATTGCAACCTTCCCAGAGAACAACGCTGCCGTCCAGAATCCGGAAGCTACCTTCTGCCGCAGGGGCTTTGCCGACAAGCACGGAAGCATTCGGCTCGGGTACATTCAGCACACGCATGCATCGGCCTGTCATCAGTTCCGGACAATTTTCAATATCTGCTGCCTGAGCAGAAATCATCATCGGGGCTAACAGAAATGTGGTGGGGATTATCCTGTACATGGTGACGGGTTACTGCACCGAGTTGACCAGGCGAATAAGCGCAGCAGGAAGATTTTCCGACCCATAGAATTCCGCAGCTGCAACACGTTCGGCCTGAATGCGTATGCTTTCATTAATCCTGTTGATGATGGGCAGGTATTTCTTTTCGTATTCGCTTTGTGTTGTTTCATCCAGCGGAGGCAGAGAGGCGAATCCCTGTCCCCAGGATTGCAGCTCTCGTGCTATCCTCATGATGTCCGGCACGGCAGCCTCAGCACTCTCCGTATTCTGGATGCGTGCCAGGGTGTCGTGCAGTACACCCAGCAGGACGATGCCTGCGCGTACGCGAGCCTCACCGGGGGAGGGGGCTGTGGTCTGTGGTGCCGGGGTCGCAGCTACCGGTTCTGGCGCTACCTGGGGAATCTGAGCGGGGGCGAGTTCCTGAGGTCCCGGAACGAGCTGAGGCTGCTCCTGGGCTGTTGCAGCGGCTGCAAGGAGTACAGCCGCCAGCGCGAAGTTCAAACTTACTTGTTGAGCATCATGCATAATGTCTGAAATTCTCTGTAAAAATTGACAGAACCATAGCACTGTACCTTTTGCAGACGAAAAATCTGTTCGTATACCTTGCCCCAGCTGCGGCGCATATCCATCTCGTACTTCTTCAGTACCTCAGCCTTGACGGCGGGGGAAAGGCTTTGGATGTTTTCCAGCTCCGATCTGTTTTTGTAGAGGGTTATCAGCTCTACCCTTAGCTCGGGTGCAGCAGAATCCGCACTTTCTCTGCTGGTGGCCTTTTCCAGAACCGGAACCAATGTATCGGGGATGGCCGTGTACGTTCTAAAGACCCGATCTATGTCTGCCGGAATAGCGGCCTGGACAACGCAGGTCGTCATGGCAACAATAATGGCCGTTGGTATGCTGTGTTTCATCGCAATTGTGAAAAAACAAGCCAGACGATACTCTCGTCCGGCTTGTTGTAATGGGGTCACTTTTTGTTTTCCGGCGCTTTATCAGCAGGTTTAGGCTCTTTAGCCTTATTTTCGGTTGCAGGCTTAGCCGGTTCAGGCTTTTTTTCATCAATTTCTACCGTGCTGTTCTGCACGTCCACCTCTTTCTCGTGGGCTATGCGTTCCAGCAGGGCGTCAATCTGGGATTCAGCCGATTTTGTGGAGTTCTCCAGCTGGGCAATCTTTCTCTCCAGCTGTCCCTCAAGAGAGTTGCGTTCGCGGGTGCGGCGCTTGATTTCCTGCTCCAGATCCATGCGCTGGGCACGAATGGGGGTTTTGTACTCTTCCGGCAGCAGAGAGCGATTCAATTTCAGAATTTTGTTGTAGTTGGGGTCTTCCTTGAGCGTCTCTTCGGCTCCGGGTAAATCGCCGGATATCATGAGCGTGCGAGCCTTGTCCATGTTCTCCCAGAAGGCTTGGAGAATGTCCGGCACCGTGCCGATAGCCTCATCTTGCAGCCCCTTTTCGTTGCGGCGCAGTGCATCGCGCACCTTGTTTGTGGCTTTTTCCAGCATCACAATATTGCGGTTATCCGGTGTGTACCACACCTTGGCAATCTGCTCGCCGTTCTTCTCGAAGTAGGCTTCCAGCTTGTTGTAGGCTTCCGTGTCCTTCTTTCGCATGTCTGCCTGTTTGGCGCTGTTGAGGCGGTTGCGCTTCTTAGTCTCGGCATTAAGCAGGTTTGTCCAGCGCTTCTGGAGGTTTTTAAGGGTGCTGATGTACCACTTGTAGGCTTCCTTGTACTCGGGGATACCCTGATAACGGTCGCGCAGAATCTCAAATTTGTCCAGACCGCCTACTTTCCTGGCGTTTTTGTATTCTTTCACGTCTACAAGCATGGCATCGTGAGCGGCTTTGCCTTCTCTCATATACTTGTCGCGGTCATCGGAGGATACATGTTTGAATACATAGTCCCCACCGGAAACCTGATTGAACTTCGTCTGCAGCTCCGCTACATCGATAGCAAGTTTATCGAGTGTTTCCAGGCGTCTTTCGATGGTGCTCTTGCTGTTCTTGCAGGCGGCTACCAGGGAACGGGACGGATTGGAGAGAGAAGCCAGCTCGGTGTCGATTGCTGCTAATTTTTCACGCAGTTTCAGGGAGACGTCTTTGGCTTTATCCATTTCGGCATCTGAAGGCATGATGGCGGCTTCCTCGGCCGGCTTTGTTTCGCCGCTACCTTCCGGAGCTGTGGCTTCTGTGGGTGTCTCACCTTCAGCGGCTGTGGCTTCTTCGGTAGCCGGAGTTTCTGTTGCTGTCGGTGTTTCGGGGGAGGTCGGCTCTTCAGTATTCTCGGCCGGGGCGGGTTTTTCCTCTATTTCCTTCTTCATCAGGATACTGGAGGTATTAACAGTTAAGGTCACCTCCTTGCCGGACTTGTCCTTGCCGGTAAACTTTGTCTTGGAGCCGCTTTCGTAGGAAATGCGGCAGCCTGTGTACTTCTGAGTGTTAGTCAGTGTAATATCGTAGGTGTCAGCGGCCTGCAGCAGCGAGGCTCCGCAAGTGAGGACAGTAAACAAAAATGCGTGACGTTTCATAATTGTTGAGAAGGGAAAGCGTTTCTACGGTGGGGTTATAGTATCATAACAGTTGGCGAAATGCAAACAACAAATTGTGTTCATGGCAAATTATGTTGCGGCATATTACGTTTCCAGCAGTCCAAGGGCGTGTGCACGGGCGGCATCTCCACCGGTGCCCAGCATGCGCATGAGCTCGTGTACTCGCTCATCTCCGCTCACTTTTGTGAGGCCGGAAACCGTTCGGCCATTAATGAGCTCCTTGGCAATGAGGTAGTGGTGATTCGCCAGTGCTGCCACTTGGGGGAAGTGGGTGATGGAGATAACCTGATGGTTAGTGCCCAGTTCCCTCATCTTCAGGCCGACTGCTCTCGCCACTTCACCGCCGACGTTTGCGTCAATTTCATCAAATACCAGCAGAGGGGTGTCATCCCTGCTGGCTAATGCACTCTTAAGAGCCAGCATGACACGTGCCAGCTCTCCGCTGGAGGCTATGAGCCGAAGCGCTTTGAGCGGTTCGCCCGGGTTGGGGCCAAAGAGAAACTCCGTTTCCTCTGCACCATGGCTTCCCGGTTCGCTCAGCGGGGTAAGACTTACTTCGAAGAGAGATTGGCGGAATCCCAGCTGTCGGGCGTGGTGGAGGAACTCCTCGGCCAGTTTCGGTGCTGCTTTTCGGCGCGTCTCACTCAGTGCGGCGGCGGCAATCCTCAGCTCTGCCCGGCAGACCCGTTCTTTTTCCTTCAGCTCCCTGAGCATCTCTTCCCGGTTGTCGATAGCGTTCAGGCGTTCTCGGCAGGTTTGCAGATGGGATTGAATGGCAGCAAAATCCGACCCGTATTTGCGCTTGAGAGTATCGAGCGTGCAGATGCGTTCCTCCAGTCTGGCCAGTTCTGCCGGGTCTCCGCAGAGATTATCCACATAATCCTGCAGGTTGCCGGCCAGGTCTTCCAGCTCTTCCACCAAGCCAGTCAGCGGGCTGAGCCAGGCAGCACAGTCCGCATCCAGCCTTTCCAACTCTCGCGCATTACGTACCAGCTGGCGCAACAAGGGCAGCACGGCATTATCGCCATCATCTATCATCCTGGCCATGGGCAGGGCGGTATCCCTCAGCCTGCCGGCGTTCCGTGCTCTCTGCCAGTTGGCTTCCAGTTCGGCAGCCTCCTCGGCACTGAAGGCTGCATCTTCTATTTCCTGCACCTGGTGGCGCAGGAAATCCAGTTCGCGCTCATTTGCCATCTCGCTCTCCAGGAGTTCCCGGTAGGCAGCCCGGGCGTCCAGCCATGAGCGATAGGCTGCATCGTATGAGCTGCGGCAACTGTCGTTCTCTGCAAAGGCATCCAGCAGTTCCAACTGTCGCTCGCGGGAGGTGAGGGAACGGTGTGCTTCCGGGTGGTGCATATCCACCAGTCCTGCTCCGAGTCGTCGCAGTAGTTGAAGCGTGGCAGGTGTGTTGTTGATGAACTGTCGATTGCCACTTGCTGTGATGACGCGGCGGATGACAAGCATGCCTTCCTCGCAGGGGGGAATCCCGGCCTCCTCAAGCTCTGCGTCAATCTGCTTCGTTCGGGTTAAGTGAAATACGGCCTCGATGCTGCACTGCGACTCCCCACTGCGTATGCGACCTTTATCGGCTCTCTCTCCCAGCACCAGGGATATCCCGCTCATGATGACGGATTTGCCTGCACCGGTCTCGCCGGTGATGGACAGGAAGCCCGGTTCCGGTTCCCAGATGAGTTCTTCTACCAATGCCAGGTTGCGTATCTTTAACAGTGAGAGCATATTTTGCTTTGCGTTCCGCCGCTATTATGGCATAATAGCCGCAGAAATAAAGCAAAAACGGATGATGAAAGTTCTTTTCCTTGGCAGCGGCACTTCTACAGGCGTTCCCGTTATCGGGTGCGATTGTGCTGTGTGTCGCTCCGATAATCCTCGCAATAAGCGCCTCAGAGCTTCCGTGCTGGTAAGTACAGAGACAACCTCCATTCTTGTGGATTCCTGTCCGGATTTGCGCCAGCAGGCACTGCGCTATCATCTTACGACTATCGACGCCGTGGTTTATACCCACGAGCATCTGGACCATACTACCGGCTTTGACGACATGCGTGCCTTCTGCTGGCGGCGTTCTGACCGTTTGCCGCTTTACGCCGGCACTTCCTGTCTGGCTCATCTGCGTCGCATGTTTGCCTGGGCTTTTTCCGAACAGAATACCTACCAGGGCTACATTCGCCCGGATGCGCATGACCACGCCGGGCATCCCTTTGTCGTGGGCGATATCGAAGTTACCCCCGTGCGCGTTCTGCATGCTACGGTGGAGACCTATGGCTACGTTTTCCGCAGTGGCGGATGCTCCTTCGGCTATGTGCCGGATATCAAAGAACTGCCCGCAGAATCGTTCCCTCTGCTTTGCGGTCTCGATGTTCTTGCTATGGATGGGCTGACTACCCAGGAACACCATACTCACCTTTCCGTCCGGGACAACGTCGCTCTCATGCAGCAACTTGCCCCCCATCGTGGGTTCCTGACTCATTGTGGCCATAAGGTGGACTATGCCGAGGTGTCCCGTCTCCTGCCGGATTTTATCGCCCCTGCCTACGATGGTCTGGAGCTGCAAGTCTAGCTAATTTTCCACAACATCTATAAAATATCGACTTCTTATCAGATGGCGATGAGAAGTTCGTGACAAAGTAAGCGGTTGCCAAGCGTGGGAGAATCGGTTATAATCTGCGCGTTATGTCCAATACTTCACTCACACCGGAACTGGTGAAACTGACAACTGAGCTGGCCACTGCATTTGCACAGAGCCAGAAGGTGATTTCTGCCAAGGCTCGCATCGGGCTCTTCTATCAGAACCCCGAAGCAACCGATCTTTTCCGCAAGGTCAATGAATACGGCGAGAAGCTTCGCAACAAGCACATGGAAGGCATGCCCCCCTCCGAGGAGGAAATCTCCACTTTTGACAGCTTGCGTCAGGATGTAGTGGATAACCCCGTGTGTAAGGGATTCCTGGAGGCGCGTCAGGAGCTGGATAACATGCTTTCCGTGGTGAATCAGTACCTCTGCATTGCCATCGAGAAGGGGAGCGCCCCCACAGATGAGGAAGTGGCAGAGGCCATGACCCAGCAGATGAGCTGCTCCTGCGGCGGCGGTTGCAGCGGCAATTGCGATGACTGCGAGAGCGATTGCAAAAAGCATGACGAGGAGCACGAATGCTGCGGCAAGCACGGCGAAGGTGAATGCTGCGGCAAGCATGGCGAAGGTGAATGCTGTGGCAAGCACGGCGAAGGTGAATGCTGCGGTAAGCATGGCGAAGGCCATGAGTGTAAGTGCGGAAAGCACTGATAACACTTCTTTGCAGTCCGCATGAAAAAACTACTGCAGAGCTACTGCCTGTATTTCTGCGCCCTGGCTTTAGCGTTGGTGGTGTGGGGCGGCAGGTCGCTGCTGCAGTACCATGAGGGCTTCAGCCTCATGTGGATATTACCCGGGGTGTTGCTCCTGTTGCTGCTGGCCGGAGCAGGAGCAGCCCGCAGGTTTGATAAACCATTTCTTCCACCGGCGTGGGTGCTGTGGGGCTGCACGATATTGGCGACTGTAGCTACATGTTTCTGCAACATGGATGCTTACAGGGATGTGGGGCAGCTGCCTATATCCATTCTTCTCTGCGTAGGGCTTCTATGTGCCCTCTGGGGCTTGTTGCGGTATGCGTCTCTGGCTCTGTGGCTGCCATTTCTGTTTTTTCAGCTGGCTCAGATAGCAGCATACCAGCAGTACCGCACGCGTATTAATTCCCTGGTATTGGCGGAAACCTTTGAGGCCTCGGGCGAAGAGCTGGCCGCCTACCTGTCCGGTACCAATCTGGTGTATTTTTGCTGTGCTGTGGGGGCCGTTTGCCTGTTTGGGGTGTTGCTGTCGCTTCTGCTGCGCAGTGCCCGAGGCTCACTACCATTGCTGAACGCCGGTTTTCTGTTTGCGTTGCTGGGCTTATTGTATAGTGTGGCCGTGCCATCTGCCCGGCGAACCCCGGATACCTGGTGGCCTGTATTCTCAGCAAAAGACCTGGGCTGTGCTTTCTACGAGGCTCTCATGCATAATCATGCCACGGTAAAATGTGTGGAAGCGCTTGCGTCCCCAACCGAGCAGCCTTCTGCTATATCCACACTTAAGGGCGGAGAAGGTGTGGTGCTGGTGGTGCACATTGGTGAGAGTGTGCGTTCTGACCGAATGAGCCTGAATGGGTATGAACGGGATACGACGCCATGGCTGCGGCAGCAGCCCGGCATTATCAGCTTTACAGACTGTATATCCGCTGCACACGATACCTGCCAGGCTCAGATTGCGATCCTGACGGATGCTCGCCGCGATATCTATTCGAAGATTCCCGAAATGCAACCGCGCACCGGTTCAGTGCTGGATTTGTTTCATACCAACGGGTTTCGTCTTTTCTCCTTCTTTGGCCGCCGAGCAGCGCAGCAACTCAAGTATGACCGCGTTGTATTGCTGCTGACCTCCCAGGCCGAGAAACGCTACAATGCCCCCGGTAGCCCGTGGACCGGTATTCCGCAGATTCAGGAGGCTCTTGCCGCTGCCGGGAATAATAATGCCGTATTCTTTATCAATAACGAGGGCAGTCATACCCCTTTTGAGCACTACGACCGAGAGAATCCTCCATTTGTGCCGTCTGTTCATCAGTTTGAAAATCCTGCGGATGTCGGTGTGGGTGTCAACAACGCATACGACAACACTATTCACTATACGGATGAATACATCCGCCGTGTATGTGACGCCCTGAAGGGGCGCCCCTTTGTGTATGTATATGTGAGTGACCATGGCGAATATCTGGGCCATGCCGGTGCATGGGGGCGTGCTTTCCTGGGCGAGAACAAGATTCATTACCACGACACTGACGGCTGCCGGGTGGCTATGTTTGTGCTTGCGTCTCCGGAGTTTGAGTCTTTACATCCGCACTTTGCTGCAGCCTTGCAGAACCTCCGCTCCCATGCGGATATGACCGTAGCTCACGAGCACATTTTTCATACTCTGTTGGGGCTTTTCGACATCAGCACCCCCTACTACAATTCAGAGTTAGATCTCTGTTCCCCTCTGGCTCAGCCTTATACAGGCCGCAAACCTCAGCCTCTGCCCCATAGTACGGGGAAGTAAGAAGCGTAACGCTGCACTTTGTTTATCTTCTGTTGCTACAGCGCATTTCATCGTAGGGGGCTCTATATTCCCACAGTAGCATCTGGAATGGCAGGATAATGAGTTCCCCGATAAACATGCCGGCATTGGTAGCCAGGGTAACTGGAATATCGAAGGCCACCAGAGTGGCGGCTGCCAGGGGGTAGGCATACAGGGCTCGCGGGGTGGCGTGTGGAGCTTCGTCTGCCAGAGCCTCCACATCTTTCATCAGTGGCAGTCGGGCCTTGTGGGAGGGGCGGTAGTGGCGGTATTTTACAGCTCCGAGCGGTTTTTCTGTGAGCCAGGGGGTGTTTTTTCGTTTCCAGCTCCGTCCGCAGTCTTCACAGCAGTCGTGGTGCAGTTCCACTTCGCCATATACTCGGGTTCGAGGGGTGCCGGGAGCGATATAATATTCTGTGTCGGAGCTGTGTTTGATAGTGCTCAGAACACTGCTTTCCCTCAGGCGGAAGGGAACACGCTCTGCTTCCGCATAAATTTTGTCCCCGGCTTTCCATAGTTGCACGCTATCTGTCAGCAGGCAGGTGCCTTCCTGCCCGTGGAGGTAGAGGCATTTGCCGGTATGGAAGATGCAGCTGCTCAGCAGGCAGCACAGGAGCAGGGGAAACAATAGAATCTTATTCATCTTTAGGATTTTCTTCCGAGAATATGGATGAAGTCACTCACGCATTCAAAGCCGGTTGTTACCAGGAAAAAGGAGCTGGAGACCAGCAGGACGCCGTTTATGGCCACGGTTGCGGGGACATCTACCACCACAAAGGCGGCTGCTGCCAACGGGTAGTTATACCACGCAGCGGCAGTCGCCTGCATCGGGCGGGTGGGAATATCCAATCCCACGTAAGTTTTGCCCTGGTAGAAATCCTCTGTAGCGAGGCGTGAGTGGGTATGGAGAACGCGTGCTCTCTCCGGTAGTTTTTCGAGCCAGGGTCCTTGCTTATCTTTGAGGTGCCAGTCCGGGGTGCCTTCTGTATTCTTTTCTTCCACTTCTTTGTAAACTAGCTTCTGTTCCGCACCCGGCTTTGGCTTGTGCTGCTCCCGTATGGGCGTGTTCAGCCCCACGATGTCGCTGATATAAGTGGGTGTGAAGGGAATGGTTGGTGTTCTTGTGCCTTCAATGTAAGTTTTGCCTCCCGCTCGGTAGAAACGGCGCGTATGGTGGTCCGGAATGAGCACACTTTCACCCTCCTGAGCGTTGTAGACAAAGTGTCTGTATGTCTGCACCGTGCAACAGCTGAGCAGGAGGGATAATATGGTGCAGGCTGCCGCCTTAGTTATTGTCCGTTTCATTTTTGCTGTGTTTTATCTGATCGTATATCTGGAAGCAAGGTGCTACCACGGCTGATGCCAGAACTGCTGCAGTGCAGCCAATGACGGTTGCCGGGGTGTCGATGGTGAAGAGTGTTAGCACTCCCAATGGGTAGGCATACAGGGCATGCGCGGTGGAGTGCAGGGGTGTTGTCACCTCTGTATATACGGTCTCATTCAATTCATTGTGTGCAGCCTGCATACAGCTCAGTCCAAATTTATTCAGTCTTTGGTCCGGGTGTTTTGTAGGATTCGGGATGCAGGTGAGCCATGGGGAATCAGCTCGTTCCCATCCCCTGCGTGTCTTTTTCATCTCGCCCCATACAGGTGTGGTCATCTCCGTCGGTTCGATGTGATTTTTGTAGCGTGGGCGATGGAATAAATCCGCCATGTAATCATCTGGCCAGGGGCTGAAGGTCGTACGGTAGCCCTTCATATATACCTTGCCATCTCCCGCACGGTAAAGCGGTGGTTCTGCTATCTGCACACATTCACCCTCCCGCCCCATGGCAAAGAAATACTTGTGAAGCGTGGATACACAGCTGCTCAACAGCATGCAGGACAGGGCAAGCAGAATAAGAGGGTTTTTCATCAGCTCCGGTAGATTACTGCAAGCATTCTAGCATATAGAGTACAGATAGTCAAGGAAAAATGGGCAGGTTTTGTCTTCTGTTGCACATGTGTCCCAAAGATTGTACTATCGATTGAATAATCAACTCCATTTCCCAACAAGCTCCCTAAGCTCGCCAAATTCAGGAGCCTCGTCGCATGGCGAGGCGGCACAGAGCCCAGGGCGTAAGCCCTGGGTTGGGAGGA
>JAFQGF010000031.1 GCA_017415555.1 Akkermansia sp. | reverse complement strand
GAGCATGAAAAACGCGCCTCTGCGAGCGCGTATGAAGCCTGTCACGGCGAAGCTTTAGCGGAGACGGAAGTTCGCTGTCGCTCACACTGAGACCAACAATTTCGCATTTGCCTTAAAGCCACCCTAATTGTTCCAACGCGTACATGTTTATTTCATTTTCAACTCTTCAAAGTTAATAGGGGATTTCGCTGTTTTATGTGCGATAACATCATACACGCTGTAAATCTTATGAAAAATCACCAGACGAGAGCTAAATTTTCGGATAAAATACTCTGAAATCTCCTTATTCGTGCAAAAATCTTATTACCCATTAAAAATAAATACATTACAAAATCAACAGAGAAAATTTCAGCAGGGCAGGGGAGTTTGAAACAAAAAGAGTACCTGCACAGAGCAGGGCAGGGGAGTAGCTGAAGCAAGGCGGCAGCTTGTCTGGATAAGATAAAAGTACCACGAAGGTTTGGGTTAATACTTCAACCGATACTGCTATCAGTCGAAGAGCCGTCCAAACCAGGATTTTTTCTTCTTCTCCACAGGTGGTGCAGTGGGAGGTGTTTTCTTGGTGGGACGAGAAGCGCGACGCTGTTTCTTAGATTGAGGCTTTACTGTCTGATTCGCTTTCGCAGCGTTTGTCTTGCTTGCCTCGGGCTTCTTGCGAGATACCTTATCTCGCGAACCTTTCTTTTTGCTCTCCTCACCAGAGCTCACTTTCTGCTCCGGTTTATCTGCTCGGGCAACAGGAATCACAGGAGGAAGCATAAGAGTTACCGGACGCACAGCCTGCCGCGCACTCTCCTTCCACATGTCGGAAGTGCGTGTATAAACTTCAGCCCTTGCCATTCTCAAAGCAATCTGGCAAGCTTCCAGAGCACGCGTCCAGGGAGTAATATAATGCACACCACATTCAAGCACGTCATCGCGCGTCTGCTCAAATTGTTTCAATGCCTCCTCAGCTATGGCCAGAGATTTGGCGGCGTTACGCACATCTTTATTTTTAGCCCGCACGCGAACATACAGACATGCACGCAAGCAATCTCTCACCAGTAGTACGGGGTCATCTCCGGGAAGAGGCGGTTTCACTTCCGCAGCAGCGGAGGCCGCTGAAATCTGCCCGATACTCGGTACTTTCTTATCGGCTACTAAAACTCGCAAGGGCAGGGTAGCGGCTTCCCATCGCCGAAGAATGACAGCAGGCGCATGCAGATGTTCACGATCCAGCGGCATTTTATTCATGGCTCGGCGCGTTGCCAAGGCCTTGGCAGATTGTCCGGCTGTCCACATGGCAGTCGATACATATAGCCGTGAAGTCATTAATACCCCACTCTCCCACTCGGGAATATCTTTTCGCGTGGCACTTTTGACAGCCTCCATGAAATGCGGCACCGCCTCCGCAGCACGCCCGGAGCGATACAACAGGTGACCATACAAATGCCGGGGAATAGGGTGCGTGGGCATATGCTTTACTGCATTTTCAGCCGCAGCCAGTGCCTGCTCACTTACCGCAGGCGCGGCTTCTTCCACATAGGCACGCACGAAACAGACAAGGGGATTCTCAGGATTATCCTGATACAATTTGCTTGCCAGCTCCAGTGCGCGAGACTGGTGAGGAAGACTTTTTCCCAAATCATCATACCCCACATCCGCACAATGCAGCAGAAGAACTCCCCAGCATGCAGCAAAAACATCGTGCCTGTAACGTTCCGCTCGCTGGATAAAATCCTCTGCCGCACCCAGGTGGTCGTTAGCCAGAAGGCGGAAAAATGTGGCCAGGTAAAATGTTTCCGGTGGGGTAGCCGGTAGTTGATTAATTCTATCTGTCAGCTCCTGCATGCTGCGTTTCCGAGCCGCAGGATCCGCCTCCGTCATCATCAATCCGCACCAGGCCAAAGAGCACATGTCATCTGCCCGGGCTGCACGCTCAAATCTTATCCGGGCAGATTCCTCCCAGCCCAGCAGTAAATCCACAAGACCAGCTTGAACCTCATTCCGCGCCTCCTCCGAATCCGTAGCCAATGCCAGTTGCAGCAGAGGTGGAGCAGGGGGAACCTCTGCTGCAGCTACTAGTACCACAGAAGAAAGGGGAATCAGGTATTGTTCCACATGGAACATAGGCTCACATGCGCTCAGGCATTTCAATACCAAACAAGCCCATGCCCTGTTTCAGCACGCGACTTGTCAACTCGCACAGAGCCAGACGCGTCTCACGCACTGTACCCTCACTTTTCAGCACGGGGCATGCCTCGTAGAAGCTGTGGAATGCACGAGCCAAATCATACAGATAAGCAGCCAGAAGATTGGGGCGGCAGTCGTCCAATGTGGAAGGTACTACCTCGGCATAGCGCACCAGCAGACGTGCCAGATGAATCTCGGCATCCTCGCAGAGGCTCAGCTCTGCCGGGGGCACAAAGTCACCATCAATCTTGCGGAAGATGGAGCGTACGCGTACATAGCTATTCTGCAGATAAGGGGCAGTATCACCGGAAAGGGAGAGCATCTTATCCCAGTCGAAGATATAGTCGCTCATGCGGTTCTGAGAAAGTTCCGCAAACTTGATGGCACCCACACCCACTGCCTGAGCCACAAGAGCCTTCTGCTCGGCGGGCATATCCGGGCTCTTCTCTTCCACCACCTTGGTGGCACGGGAAACAGCTTCATCGATAACGTCCTGCAGACTCACTGTATCGCCACTGCGGGTCTTGAAGGGACGTCGGTCTTTGCCGAGTATGGAACCGAAGGCTACATGGCGGAAATCGCCCGTTACCCCGCGCATACGCTCAATGTCGAAAATCTGTTTGAAATGCTTATCCTGCGGGGCACCCACCACGTACCAGATGGAATCAGCATTGAAGTTCTGCGTCCGGTAATCCAGGGTAGCAAGGTCTGTTGTAGCATACAGGAAACCTCCATCAGCCTTGCGAATGATGGCAGGCACGGGCAGCCACTCACCATTCTTCTGTACCAGGAAGGGGTCCTTCTCAGGTTTGTGATACCCATCAGAAAACACACAGATAGCTCCATCGCTTTCGCGGGCAATTCCCTTAGCAACGAGTTCCTCCACCAGAGGCGCAAGGGCATCATTGTAAGCACTCTCTCCCAGCCAGTAGTCGAAGCTGATGTTGAGCTGTGCATAAATTTTCTCCAGTCCCATCTTCGTCACTTCAATGCACTGCTGCCAGATAGCCAGGTTCTCAGCATCGCCACTCTGCAGCTTCACCAACTCAGCTTTACAGACAGGCAGCAGCTCTGCCTCCTCTTTGCACTTCTGATTCACAGTTTTATATACCGCAAGCAGTGCCTCGATGGGGTCTTTTTCCAGCTCCTCCGGTTTCAGAATATTCTTCCATCCCCACAGAATCATACCAAACTGTGTTCCCCAGTCGCCAATGTGGTTATCAGTAATAACCGTGTGCCCCATGAAACGAGCCAGGCGAGCCAGTGTATCACCAATGATTGTACTGCGAATGTGCCCCACATGCATGGGCTTGGCAACATTCGGGGCAGAGAAATCAATCACAAGTGTCTTGGGCTTGTCTACCACAGCCACACCCAGCCGCTCATCACCCAACATGGCAGCCGTCTGTGCCGCATAAAATTCCGGGCGTACACGGAAGTTAATAAACCCGGGACCGGCAATTTCCAGACTTGCCACAGAGCTGTCACCAAATGCCTCCACCACCTGTGTAGCCAGCGCACGGGGATTACTGCGTACCTGCTTGGCGAGCATCATGGCGGCATTGCTCTGGTAGTCACCAAAGCGCAAATCCTGAGACGGCGTTACAGCCGGTACAAATCCCTCGGGCAAGTTCTCCCCCAGCACGCTCTGCAGAGCGGCCAGCAGCTTCTCGGAAAGTAGTGTCGGTATGGTCATGTTCGCGGCTTTTATACACGCTTATACCTGTTTTGTCAATCCCTAATCACTGTTTCACACCCAACTTTGTGCACAAAATTCAACATTTCAGCCCTCCTAAGCTTCAGGCGTTTGTTCCATACCTATTCCGTGTTTTTTTTATTATCTTTTTCAGTATTGATTATAAATAACTTAAATCCCTCGGACTCTACCTGTTTGACTCTTATCTCCTATGTGGAACACAAAACTTCTTGCAGTAGCTGACATGCTGTGCTATAAACATACCCAGCTGCTGTGTACGTGACGCGTGGTTCTACAGGCCCGGACCGTTATAATACACTAAGGGGCATCAAAGCTTATAGGGTTTAATGTTCCGTCCAATAGGGATACCTCAGACAAACCCGGCTCCGCACCCACCTACGTTCAGGGAACGTGGCTCTCATACCACTGACGGCACAGCGGTGTTTCCTTTTGGCACTGCCTCCTTCTCACCTGCAGAAGGGGGCAGTGCTATTCTTCAGATTCTCTGCCAGTGCTCCCGTCTGCATTCACATTCGAGATAGTAACACGATTTTTATTACTTTTATAGGAAAGAATCCTATCGGTAGAGAAGGGGATATGACGCTCTCTCCACAACGTTGTCAGCACCAGCTCACCACCAAGCAGGGAAAAGTACCCCCATTCGGGTTGAAGTTCGCGCGCGCACGCAATATAACCTTTCCAAGCAGGGTCTGATATGCTAGACTAGCGGACATGAACAAAACCATCGTGCCAATGCTGGCAGCAGTACTTCTGCTGCCTTCCTGTGCCTACATGCAAAGCAACAAAAATATTCTGGAAAAAGGGGCTGTGTATGAGGGAACTGAGCTGACAAAGGAAAACATCAGCCTGCACCGCAAGGCTGGGGAGTGGTATATCGGCAGTCCGGCAGGTCTGTATACCAAACGTTTCCCCGTTATACACGATGAGGTGTTTTTCAAGGATGATAATAACCCCACTTATACCCTTCAGCAGGCACAGCCGGGTAAGATGTACTACCGCATTTCCGCCGGTACCGCACTCAGCCTGATGCGGAGTGACGGCTACGCGCGAACCGGAGCCCTGGCTTCTGAAATACGCAGTATGAATACCGCTCCGCTCACAGAGCTGCATGGTGCTTCCACTCGACGCATTCTGGCCGAAGTGGAGAACAGTGCTTTACCGGCCACTGTGATTGGTAAGCGTAGCCCGGAGAAACCGGGAACAGGTGCACAGCTACTGGCCGGAGCCGATAAGTACACACTCGATGTACTGGGTACGGTGGGCTACAACATAGCCATTCCTTTCATGGCTCCCTTCGTCTTTTTCTCGGAATTCCTCAGTGAAGATTGATAACCAGAATCTTACAAACTTATTCACAAATATTGTCAACAAGTAAGTGAATAACTATGTGAACAGAGTTGGGAATAAGTATTTATCCACCTGTCGTACTACTTATCAGCACGCTCATTCACATGAAACAACAGTTATAACATGTTGAATATCTATTAGATAAATAGCTTGTTGGACTTATTCACAGCCTTGAATATGATGAAAATTTAAATTTAAATTCTTTATTATTCTCATAACGGCATGGAAACATACGGAATCAATCAGGACAGCCTCTGGATGACCCGGGCTCTGGAACTGGCACACAAGGGTCTTGGCACTACCAGCCCGAATCCTCCTGTAGGAGCAGTGGTAGTGAAGGACGGAGTCCTGCTGGGAGAGGGGTGGCACGAGCGGGCAGGGGAGCTGCATGCAGAGCGCCGGGCACTGAATCATGCGCGTCTGCGCGGGCATTCGGATTCTCTTCTCGGAGCAACAATGTACGTCACTCTGGAGCCATGTTCCAGCTATGGGAGAACACCGCCCTGCACAGAGGCAATCATTGAGGCAGGTATTGCGCGAGTGGTCTATGGGAGTGTGGATCCGGATGAACGCCACAGTGGCCGCGCGGACGGAATTCTGAGGGCTGCTGGTATTGAAGTGTGCAGTGAGTGCTGCGCAACGGCCTGTGACCTCTTCCTGCGCCCTTGGGCGTGGTCTGTGCAGCACCGTATGCCCTGGGTGAAGGCCAAGGTGGCATCCACCATGGATGGCCGCATGACTCGTGCCGGATTAAAGTGGCTGAGCTGTGGAGAATCTGTCCGGTTTGCCCACCAGATGCGTCTGGAGAGTGATGCAATCCTGGTGGGGGGCAATACCCTTCGAACAGATAATCCGGCACTGACGATACGACACCCATACAGAGAGATACCCATTATCAAACAACAGCCTTGGCGTGTGGTCATGACCCGCGATAGCTCTACCCTGCCCGAGGAAGCCAAGGTATTTACGGATAAGGACAGAGAGCGTACTATCATACTCGAGGATGTGGGCAATCTGCGCGCAATGTTACACACTCTGTATGAATCGCGCGGCGTTGTAAATCTCATGCTGGAATGTGGTGGGAACCTGTTGCGTACTTTCCTGGAGGAAGGGCTGGTGAATGAATGGGTACAGATTGTTACCCCGCAGATAAGCGGAGGGCCGGATTTAGTGGTGCCCGGTTATTACCTGCCCGAGGAGCGTTTCTTTGAACAGGAGGAATTGATACCCAGCGGCAAGGATATCATTGTGCGAGGAATCATCAGGTAGTCCGCAAGCTGCAAAGGATAGGTCCGTGAAAATCATCCACACATCAGACTGGCATCTGGGTGACAGGTTACTGGAAAAATCCCGCTACGAGGAGTTCCGGGCGTTTCTGAACTGGTTGCTGGAGCAGATGCAAAAACATGGTTCCGAGGCTTTGCTGGTGAGTGGGGATCTTTTCGACACCCGTGACCCCGGGGCACCGGCCCTGGAGTTGTTCAATGATTTCCTGAGCCGGGCGGATAGTACCGGTTGCCGCCATGTGATATTGACGGCCGGCAATCATGATGGCGTGCCTGTTCTGGAGGCCGCAAGTCCCCTGTTGCAGCGCTACCATGCTGTGATGGTGAACCGATTGAACAGGGAAACAGCTGCGGATTGTCTGCTGCCTCTCTGCGGAGACTCCGGTGAGGAAGAGCTGCTAGTATGTGCTGTGCCTTTTCTGAGGCCCTCGGAGGTGAGCCGTCCGCTGACGGAGGAGTCTCTGGATGCCGGAGAAAATGCATACACGCTGGGTGTACGCGACGTGCTGTCTTCTGTGGCAGAGCATGCCGCACAGTGGCGTGCAGAGCACCCGCGCAAGCCCATTCTGTGCATGGCGCATCTGACGGTGTGCGGCGCACAGAAGACGTCCTCCGTTCAGGATATAGTGGTGGGTAGTATAGATGCTGTGGGCATGGATGCTTTTCCGGAAGTGTTTGATTATGTGGCCTTGGGGCATATTCATAAAGGATATTCGCCGGATGGGGCACGACTGCATTACAGTGGTAGCCCTATGCCTATGGGGATGGATGAGACGGACTATCAACACCATATTCTTTTGCTGGATGCCACGGAGCAGGGGGTAAGCGTGCAGAAAATACCGGTGCCGCTCTTCGTCTGCCACAGAAAAGAAATATGCCGTACGGAAGAAGAATTGGCAGCCTTGCCACACAAATTGCAGGAGCTTTCTGCCCATCATGGCGGTGTGCCTGTGCATTTAGAGCTACACTATCACGGCGCCGGCGTGGATAATCTGGCCACCTGGGCAGCAGAGCATCTGCCGGAAGAGTTGGTGCCGCATTTTAAGGTATCCATGTGGCGGGAGGGGTGTCATGTTCTGGACAATACTGAGTTGTACGGCGATATGATGCCCACGCCGGAGGAAGTGTTTGAGAGGAAGCTTACCGCCTATTGTGAAGCAGGAGAAGAATTGAGCGAGGAGCAGATGCAGAGCCTGCGGGCTCTCTTTGCCTCCGCTTACACAGAAGCCCGAAGCCATGAGGATTCAAAAACTTAAGTTCTGCAATATCAACTCCCTGGCAGGTGAGTTTTCTGTGGATTTTACACATCCGCATATGGCCGGGCCGGGAATTTTTGTGATTACCGGGCCCACCGGTTCCGGAAAAACGAGTATTCTGGATGCCATATCCTTCGCTCTTTATGGACGCTCGCCCAGGCAAGGGCGTTTCCAGACAGATGAGAATGAAATCATGTCGCATGGTATGGCGGCGTGTTTTGCTACAGTGCAATATGAGCAGGGAGGAGAGCACTATTTATCCACGGTATCGCAAGCTCGAAGCAAGCGTGGCAGCAACCCCTTCGGGCAGCTCAAGTGCGAGCTCTACAGGCTTTCCCCACAGAAGGAATGGAAACTCCTTGCTAATAAGAAGAGCGAATTTGAAACCCTCAACAGGCAGATTACCGGACTGAGTTTTGCCAATTTTACGCGCTGCATGTTGCTGGCGCAGGGGGAGTTTGCTGTGTTCCTTAAGGCTGGCGAGAAAGAACGCGCCGAAATTCTTTCCACCATCACCGGTACGGAAATTTATATGCGAATCGGCGAGGTAGCGCATGAGCGTGTGGCCGCTGTTCAGCGGCAAATAGATGCCCTCCACTCGCAACCGGAAATGATACCGGAGATACGCTTGCAGAAAGAGCAGGCTCGCAATAAGACAGAACTGGTACTTCATCAAATCGCAGAGCGCAAGACTCGAGTGCAACAGTGCCTGTCCTGGCTCAGGCGGGTGGAGCAACAGATGGAAATTGCCGCAAAGGCTGAAATGAAGGCAACTCAGGCCACGCAGGATGCGGAGGATTTTAAGCAAAATCGGGAGCCGGAACTCAGAAGAGCCGAAGCTGCTCTGGCGGTTAAGCCGGCAGCTGTGGCTATGAACTCCGCTCAAAATCAATGGAATCTTCACGCGGAGGCTCTCACAGCTGCCGGCGAGAGGAACAGGCAATCGCATCTGTCTTTGCTGGAGAAACAGCGCATTCACGACGAGGCTCTCGCAAAACAAAAAGCTGTTGCCCCAGAGCTGGAAGAGCAGCTTAATTCCGTACGCGGCCAAATGCGTCCGCAGGAAGTAGCATTGCAGCATCTCTTCACTACAGCCCAAAAGGCAAAAGAGGTTTCTGAACTCAGAAAATCAGAGAAGGAAAAGCATACGAAGCTCCGGCAGAAGCTTGCTGCTAATGCGGAAAAAGCCCGTAAAATCCTGCAACAGCTCACAGATGATCTCCAGAATGTGCAGCAAGATGCGGCTCTGGCTGAACAATTGCCTTTGTTGCAGGCGCGTCTGGCTGATTGGGAGAAATCCCCGGCATCCGGGATGGTGCTTTTGCCGCATGAGCAGATAGAAGAGGCTCTCTGTGCCGCACGGAAAGCTCTGGAAAAGGCTGAATCGCGGCCGGCCGGTCTGCGCGAAATAGCGGAACTTAAGCGACGCCAGCTCAGTATCGAGGAACAATTAGCCGCTCTGTACCTGGATTTCAAGGCCGGCCGGCTGGATCGTTGCCCATGCTGTGGAGCTGAGGTTCCGGGTGAAAGGCGGGCCATCCTCAATGAGGAGGTGCAATTGGCAGAACAGGCTGTGGCCGCTGCAGAGAGCCACTTGCTTGCATGTCGCCGGGAGCTCGCAGAGCTGGAGAAAATGCAGCGGGCATCTTTGCTCAGGCTGGCATTTGGAAAGGCTCTGGGCCGGCCGGTGGAAAACCTGCAGGAAGCTCGCGACGCTGTTGCCAGCCTGGAAAAGCGGCGGGATTATTATCTGCAACTTTACCGCAAAGTTCAGGCCGGGGAGAAAATGCTGGCCGATATCCGTTCTGCACTGGCTGTGGAGGAAACCCGCGCCGGGGAACGAGAGCAGGCTGCAGCAGATGCCGACCGCATGTATGCAGATGCCTTGCAGGAGTATGAGCAACAACACCGACTCTTTACTGCCCGCTGGGGTCGGGAAACAACCGCAGACATACTGGAAAAACAGCTGACGGCTGCCCTCAATGGTGCTCAAAAAAATGTGGATTCTGCACGCAAGTCCTTGCAACAAGCCCTTTTGCTCGAAACTCAGGCAGCTTCGGCGCTTCAGCAGCTTCTCTCGCAGAAAGAAGAAAAAGAAAAGTCTCTGGAAGAAAGTAAAGATGAATTTATAAAAATACTGAGCTGTCATGGCTTTGCCGATGTTGTGGAATATCAGGAGGCTGAAAGACTGTTGTCTCAACTGCCGGAACTGAGAGCGCGGCGAGAGGTCTTGCTGCAAAAAGTTGCCACCACGTCGGCAGTCAGTCAGCGCGAGGCGGAGACCCTGGCACAGCTGAAGGCTGCCAATCCTCTGCAGGAAAAAGAAACAGCAGCTTCTCTCGCAGAAGAGGCAGAACAACTCCAGGTGTTGGAAACTCAGCAGAGAGAGCTGATGAACACTCTTCTGGGCGAGCTGCGGGCTGACGATTTAGCGCATATTGCCAATGCCGAAACGGCCGCCCGGCGTCACCATCTGGAAACTGAGCGGAATCGTCATGCCCTGCTCAAGAAGGTTCTGGGGGATTCTCAGGATGGGTTTAAGAAGTATGCCCAGCAAATAACTTTCGACATGCTGCTGCGCCGCGCAAATGTGGAACTGCGGCATCTTACCGAGCGCTACGAACTGCGCCGCCGCACCACAAAGGATGACCCCCTCGGTCTCGCTGTCATCGACCATGAGCTCGGTACCGAGCGCAATGCATCCAATCTTTCCGGCGGTGAGAGTTTCCTCGCCAGCTTGGCACTGGCTCTTGGCCTTTCCCACATGGCCGGCACCACGCGTATCGACTCTCTCTTCCTGGATGAAGGCTTTGGCACTCTGGATGCCGACACTCTCGACCATGTGCTCACCAGCTTGCAGAAACTCCGCTCCGGCGGCAAGATGATTGGTATTATTTCCCATGTGCAGGCCCTCAGCGAGCGCATACCCGCCCATATCGAAGTCATCCCCCGCCGCGGCGGTTTCTCTACCCTCTCCGGTTCTCCGGCCGTGAAGGCATATTCTTAATATAGTGAGTTGAGAATCTCTAAAACTTATAAAAGTGGACAGAGATTGGAATTTGACGAGCGAGCTCAGCGAGCGGAATTTGTGAGCCTCGCCGCATGGCGAGGCGGCAAAAAATAGCCCAGGGCTTCAGCCCTGGGTTTGAGACGTATAAATATGGGAACCCCGACGTCAGGAGGGGTGGCATAATGCCCATGCTTCTATATGTAGCATCGCTTTTCCGTCTCCGGGCTCACGCCCTACGCCGTGACAGGGTGCCACCCCACCATCCGGTGGGGTTCGGTTTGTTTTTGCGCTATACCCACGGGTTTCGTTCGCGTTGCTTACTCCACCCGTGGCTACTTTATGCCGCCTTGCCATGCGGCGAGGCTCCTGAATTCCGCTCGCTACGCTCGCCTGACAGCTTTTCGGGTTTTAGCAGCCACGATTTTACCCCCGGCCAATGTCTGTTATTGATAGCGGCTCCCGGAAGCGGCTCAGTGACGGAAGTTTTGCCGGATATCCTGCGTGTTGCGGAGATATTCTTTTTCGAGAAGTTGGAGTTTTTGCTTGTATTCCTCTTTCGATATGGAGTTATCCTGGCTGTATTGGTCATGGAGGCGTTGAAGCTTGTCGGAATAGCGGTTTGCCTCTTTTTGCAGCATATAGGATAATTCCTGCTCATTCTGTAGCTGCACAGGAGTTTCTTCCGCTGAGTGGAGTAGTGTAAGCAGGAGCCATGCGGAAAGTGCAGCAATCAAGGTACCACCGGCTATCCAAACCGCGAGCTTACCGGGGAATCTGTTTATGGCATTCAGCCATTGAGTGGCGTTTTGAGGGCGGTCTTTCGGCTCTGCCATGGCAGCCTGGGTGAGTGGGCGCATGAAGTTGCGTGGGTAGCGTTTGCGTTTTTCTTCCGGCAATAGGTGCAGAAAACTATGTGCCAGACCGTATAAATCTGACCATGGACCGCAGCGACCGTGGGGACTGAACTGTTCGGGTGCGGCAAAGCCGGGCGACCCTACTGCAGTGAGTGTGTAATTGGCCACTCCTACATGGGCGGAGCCGAAGTCCAGCAGCACAGGTTTATTGTCCTCCCGAACAACAATGTTGGAGGGTTTCACATCTCTGTGCAATAAATTATTGCTGTGCAGATAATCCAGAGTCTGCAATAATTGACAGAGAAGTTCCCGCACGGCGGGAAAATCCTCGGCATGGGTGGGCAGCCAGTCTTGCAGCATTTGCCCTTCGGCATAATCCATCATGATATATGCCGTACCCGAGGCTTCAAATATATCATGCACCTTCACCACATTCGGGTGGTTCATTCCGGCCAGCAGGCGGGCTTCGTGGCAGAAGGTGGCCAGTGAGCGCTCATACAGTTCCTCGTCTGTGGCTTGCACCTCTGCCTCTCCTTTGGGGCGTATGCACAGCCCTATAGGGAAATGTTCTTTAATGACGACGGGCCGATCTAACACGCTGTCGTATGCCAGGTAGCTGATGCCGCTGCCGCCCCGCCCCAACACACAGCGCAGTTCGCAGCTGCCCAGGACGGTGTGCTTCGGTAATCCCGCCTTCATAAACAGAGGAACATCCGTAAGTCACCCTCCCTGTTGTCAGTTTTCTTCGTCTTCTACCGGAGGCAGGATGATTTTGCGACTGCGATGTGTGGGAGTATTGGTGCTCTGGTCGGCAAGGGCGGTAACAGCTCCGGCCACCAGTTGTTCTACGCTTGTGTTTTCTGACTCGGCACGAGCCAACAGGCGGGTGTAAACATCGCCGGCCAGTTGTACAGTGAGGGTGAATCCGGCATTGACACTCACACCCGGTGTTTCAGCGGCTCCTGAGCTCTGCATGGGCATCTGCACCATCACACGCTCCAGCAGTTGACGCCTCAGGGTGGGTATGTTCCGCTGGCTCATCCAGTTGCGTACCGTAATTTCCGACACGCCACACTGCTCTGCAAGCCAGTTATAGCTCAGACCCTGCCCCTTGAGCCACTGTTTTACTTCTTTTTTGAACTCTGACTGCTCGTCACTCATTTTTTTCCTGAGCCTAGTCTAGCAAAAAAAGTCTGAATGTCAAGCATATCCTGTATTATATTCTCGCATTTTGGGGGAATTAGCGCTCTGTAGTTCAGGATATCAAAAATCAGTTACACCCGGTAGATTAAGGAATTCCTTTATTTGAGTGCCGTTATTAATGGGGAGAGGAAGTAAGGTGGTATTGTCAGAAAAAGAAAAGAGCTCCTTTTCAAAAATGAGTTTCCCTCCTAAGATTTCCCGCACCGGCAGACTGTAAAAACAGATAAAACGGTGCTCCGCTCCGGGATTGAGACTGGTGGAAAACATGTCGTTCTTAGAGGTAGAAAAGCGAATGGAGTCCTCTTCTTCGTATGTTTTACCGCTTTGGGAGGAAAACTCGGGAATCTGGAAATCCACGGGTGTTCTTCCTGTATTGCGTGCAGTACCGATGATGACCAGAAGAACGTGGTTTTTGGGGGCATGGTATGTCTCTCCGCTAAAGGCCGCATCCGGCAAGTAAAGGGAGCGGGTAAGTTCTATCCGGCAGATTTGGCAATGCACCTTGCCGTTCATTACACTACAGAGTGCTTTTTCAGACGATTGTTCTTCCGACTGGCTGATAGCTTCTCCCAGTGTGTCTGCCGATAGTAGAGGAGCACATACCAGGTATGCTGCCGGTAGCAGGTAATTTTTTATCATGGACATCAGGGGGTATGGTTAATCCTTTTGTGAACTCAACTCAACAACTATCTCTGCTACCAGTTTCTCCGGGCTTTTTCCTTCCTTCAATGCTTTTCTTACCAATTGGCAATATACCTCCGTGGAAACAGTGATTTTCAGCTCCCTTTTATCAGTATTATCTTGAGATATATGAGCGTGTGCGGTATCTTCCGTACTGACCTGAATGTACTTGTTTGATTTCACGCAGGTGATAATATCATTAAAAAGTCTTCTTGTAAATGCTCAATTTGATATTTTTTTGATATTTTGATAAAATTACCATTGACAAAATTTCGCAAACTGATAAAGTAAACATACAGAATCGATTTATTAATCCTCTCCTCGTTATGGATATTGAAAAAAAAGACACTGAAGTATCTGCTGTCCCTTGTCCGGAAGAAGTCTCGGAGTTTATTCCTGCACCTCCTCCCATAGAAGAAGAATGCCCCGAAGAAATACCTGCGCCGCCTCCCGCAGAAGAGAAACCCGAGGAAAGCATTCCGGCTTCAGCTCCCGCAGAAGAAGAGTGCCCGGAAGATATACCTATGGCCCCACCTGTAGAGGATGCAGATACGGATGATGAGATACCTGTTCCACCCCCGCCACCGAAGAAGAAAGTATCCGGGCGAAAAATAAATCTGAAGCCTGTGATAGCCTCTGCTGCCGGTGTAGCGGTGTTAGGTGTGGGCGGCATGGTGACGTATGATATCGTCACAGCTTTGCCAAATCCGCTGGAACCGCTTATTGATGAAGGCTTCATTGATACAAGCGAGACCGATAAGTTGGGCGACCTGATTTACCGCTGCTATGATGGTTATCTGGACAAGGATATCAACATTGGTGATTTCCCCATTATTGGCGAGATTCTCATGCATGCCAAGACGAAGGGCTACAAGATACCCGTTACAGTTCTGGAAGGACTGGTAGCTGCCGGAGCCAAACCTGATATGGCAGTGCAGGTGGGAATGGCAGAGCGTAGTGTCTGGACTCTGGCTGTGGAGCTGGGTGATTTGGAGGTCATGAAGACGCTGGCTCGTCTTGGTACTCCGACGGAGAGTAAGTATGTGCTGCAGGCTGTTGAAAAGAGCAATGAAGACTTGCTGCGTACATTTGCCGAGGCAGGGATGGATCTCAACTATCGCCCGAATGAGTCGGAAAACACGCCGCTCATGGAGGCTGTCATCAGTGGGAAAGAGGCTATGGTGCGCCTGCTGATTGAGTTGAAGGCGGACCTGAACCTGCGCAAGAAGACAGGCAGCAATTCATATGCCAGTTGTGTGGATATTGCAGATTCCATGGGCAATGAGAGCATGCTTAGCCTGTTGCTGAAGGCGGGAGCCATTCCCACAGGAAGCGTGGCAGAACGCATGGTTTATGATGCATGTGAGTCGAATTCCATGGAGATGCTTTCCACACTGATAGAAACCGGCGTGGATGTGATGTCCTATGTGGAGAAGCCCCCGTATGATCGCGACCATCTTTGTGCCATAGCCATTCGGAACGACAACGCCGAAATGTTGCGTTTCTTCCTGCTGATGGGCGTGAGTCCAAACACCTCCGTAGGCACTTATGGTCCTATGCTGTGCATGGCTTCAAAGCTGGGGAAGAAAAATTGTGTGCAGATGCTTTTGGATGGTGGTGCAGAACCCCTCTTGCAGAACAAGAGCAATTCTCACAGTATCAATTTTGCTCAGAGTACCGACAATATAGAGATTGAGAAGCTTTTGCTTGCAGCCCTGAATCCTGCCCTGAGAATTGGTTATCACAGGGAACTCAATGAGAAATGCTGGGATAGAAGTGCAGCAAAATCTGTCGTTGAAAAAGGTAATGCCATCTACTCCGGCAAGATGAAGCCCACAGAGTACAACCTGGTTGTGGATGTAATCATCTTGTTCGAAAAATACGGTGTAGCACTTCCCTACGAGGATATTGAAGAAATTCTGGAGCTGGAAGGCCAGAAGGATGGCTTCGTTCTGTTAGGAAACGTGACTTATACCCTGGCAGGGTGGGCAGCACGCAAGGGCGATGTCCGGTTTCTGGAAGTGCTGAAGCGCGCCGGGGTGGATATGAATGCAGCCGGTACGAAAGATGGAAAATCCCTGATAGCCATTGCAGCCGGTACGAAATCAGAGCCGACGCTCCGTAAACTCGTCGAATTAGGATGCGATGTGAACGCAGCAGACAAGACCGGGCAGACTCCCCTTTGCTATGCAACGGATGCTGAATGTATCAGGATGCTGACCAATGCCGGTGCCAACATCAATGCCACCTTCGGGAATAAGCAGCAGACCGCCCTCATGATGGCCGCTGCCGGCAAAAATGCTGACCAGGTGCAGCTTCTGCTGGAGGCCGGTGCAAACCCCAAGCTGGCAAATAGTGAGGGACAGACTTCTTCTGCTCTTGCTCAGGCAGCCGGTGCTCAGGCTCTGGCTGACCGCCTGCTGGCAGCAGAAACTGCCGAAAGCAATCCTGCCGAAGCATTCCGAAATGCCGGTGCCGTCGCCGCTACTCCATCCGTCAGCATAGAGCAACCGGCAGTACCTGTCGTCTCCGGCGGTACCCTGACAAAGGAATTCGTCAATTCCATCGTGGAAAAACGCCTCACTCTGCTCACATATAATTCCCCATCTCCTGAAGCGTTCAGGGCTGTATTTGCGGATGAGGTTAAGGAGATTAAGTCCGGTAAGAAGGTGGAGTGCGACACCCTTGTGACCAAAGCAGAGCAGATTGCAGGCGAATGGCCTATCCGCCGGCTGAAAATCATTGCTGTGGGTACATCCGGCCTTAATGTGGAAATCTGCTACTCCATGGAATATGCCAAGCATTCCGGGCAGGAGGTATCCGCTTACAATAAGACACTTCTTCAGGTGAACAACGAAGGTAAGGTAGTAGGCATGCAGGAGACTCTCTCCACAGGCAAGCGTCCTTCCCTTTCCTCCAAATTTAAGAAGTTCAACTATAAAGGTACAAGAAACTTTTCTTCCGATAATTAATTCTCTCAACAAACAACGTACACAATATGAACAAAACAATTAAAACAACAACCGCCGGTATTCTTGCTCTCAGCTTCATTTCTGTTCCCTTAACTTCCTGCTCTGTGGACGACACGGGTATGACCCAGATTCAGGGCTCCACTCTTGGTGCTCTGGGTGGTGCTGTAGTGGGTGGGGCCATTGGTCTGGCCGTAGGCGGTGACTCCGAATCCGTGGTAGCCGGTGCCATCGCCGGTGGCCTTCTGGGTGCCATGGCCGGTCTGCAGTGGGCCAACTCCATCGTGAAGGAGAAGGCTGCTTATGCCAACATGGAGGACTACGTGAACGACAACATCAAGCAGCTCGATTCCCGTACCGCCGAGGCTAAGAAGACCAACGAGAAGCTCTCCAAGCAGGTGGCTTCCCTGAAGGCTCAGAACAAGAAGGCCGACAAGGCTGACATCGCTAAGCAGCAGGAGGCTCTTGCCGCCAACCTCGCCCTCATCGACACCGACATCAAGGTGGCTAACGATGCTGTAAAGGAGGCT
>JAFQGF010000030.1 GCA_017415555.1 Akkermansia sp. | reverse complement strand
TATGCTGTTATCCGTCCTGAAGCCATTCATCCAAGTCGGGGCATGACGTTGCGTCTGATGGGGTATATTTCACGGCTCATGCAGGAAACAAGCGCACGACTTCTTTCCGGGATTCTCCGACTCTCTCAAAGTAGTATTCTGAGGGCAGATAAATACATCCTCGAACTCACAAATAAAGCGCGCCCCATAAACATGAATGGACGCCACGGTCTCATCATAGATGAAAAGTTCCTGGGACGAGATAAAAAGTTTGTTACCTGTGTTATTGATGCTTATACAGGCGAGATTTTATGGTTGAAGGAAGGCAAGAGTGCGGATAGTCTGGAAGAGTTCTTCAGCGAGCTTACGTTGGAGCAGAAAGAAGATATAGAGGTGGTGAGCATTGATAGAGGTAATGCATATCTCAAAGCTCTTCGGCAGCATTTACCTCACGTAAAAGTTTCATTTGACCCTTTTCACATTGTTAAGAATGTCAACGATGCTATCGATGAGGTGAGAAGAGAGGTATGTAAGAAATTGGGAAAAGAAGAGAAAAAGCTCATCAAAGGCAAGCGATACCTGCTTCTTCGCGGGGAAGAAAATCTGCGGGAAGATAAGCAAGAAGAGCTTGAAGAGCTGCTTCAAATCAATAAGCCTCTCCAAGAAGCGTATCTGCTTAAGGAGGAAATCAGGTTGGTATTTCAGTTTTCCAGTTTTGAGAGGTGTTCTAAGGCTTTTGAAAAATGGCTCACATTAGCATCTGCGTCGTCGTTGAAGCCATTCAAACGTTTAGCGAAAACGCTTTCTAGGCATGCACAGCAGGTGCTTAACTTTTTTCGATATCGGTTGACCTCGGGACGAATTGAAGGGATGAACTCGATGATTGCCCGCATCCAACTCAAAACCCGAGGACTACCTTCCGTTGATTATCTCCGCCTCAAACTCAGGCAGCTAACCTCCCCGTCATTCACGCGCCTTTTTTGACGCAGTGCCTATTTTTTTACCAAATAGCAATTTTTCGCTTGACTTCTTTTGTTTTATTTGATAAACATTTATCAGTTCTTAACTTTATAACATATTAACCAAAACGAATCGATATGAACAAGTTTATGCTTTACACCGCAGTTGTATTGAGCCTTCTGGCTCTCAATTCCTGCCACCACTGGCATCACCCGCATTACTACAGACACAGCCGCCCGGCGATGCACCACGGGCCTCACCACCATCACAACCACGGCCACGCCCGACCGCCGAAACGCCACTGGCACTAAACACCACGGCCCCGCTTTTGCGGGGCTGTTTTTTTACTTACGGAAAATGATGAAAAGGATGGAGGAAAGGGCAAGCGCGTAAATGTAGAAGAGATTCGGTATAATATCCAGCGCCGATACACCGGCGAGGGCAGCGCCCATGAGAAGCTGGGCGCCATAAGGAATAATACCCTGAATGATACAGGAGAATGTGTCCAGAATACTGGCCGCACGCTTAGCCGGAACACCGAACTTCTCTGCCACACGGCGGGAAATATCACCCACCGTCACAATAGCCACGGTATTATTGGCCGTACAGAAGTTAGCGAGCGCCACCATGAGCGCGATAGCGAGCTCCGCGCCGCGGCGGGAGCTGACACGAGCGGTGAGATGTGTGATAATATATTGAAGGCCTCCGTTGTAACGAATGAGTTCCAGCATACCGCCAGCCAGCAGAGTAACAATAATAAGCTCGCCCATACCGGTCATACCTTTACCCATAGCCCCGGCCCAATCCATCAGTGAAAGCGTGGCAGAGGACACCGCCACAAGCCCGGTGCTGATGAGGCCCAGTACCAGCACCAGCATCACATTCATCCCGCAAAGAGCCGTGATGAGCACCAGCATGTAGGGCAGCACCTTGTACCACTCAAAGTCCCGGGGTTCTACGGCTGTACCATGCTGCAAGCCGAGCGCCACATACAGAATCAGCACCAGAATGGCAGCCGGAAGCACGATGGCAAAGTTGGCATAGAACTTCTCCTTCATCTGGCAGCCCTGCGTGCGGGTGGCAGCAATGGTCGTGTCGGAAATAAAGGAAAGATTGTCACCAAAGAATGCACCGCCCACCACAATGCCGGCCATCAGGGCAGGATTCACCCCTGCACCACCGGAAAGCCCCACAGCCACCGGCATCAGAGCCACTATGGTGCCCACGGAGGTGCCAATGGAAACGGAAATAAGACAGGAAGCGAGGAACAACCCGGCCAGCAGCATATTAGCCGGCAATACAGCCAGTGTGAAGTTTACCGTAGCATCCACCGAGCCGATGTACTTGGCAGCCCCGGCAAAAGCGCCGGCCAGAATAAATATCCACACCATCATCATGATGTTGCGGTGAGCCGCCCCGGCCGAGAAGCACTCAATGCGCCGGCGCAGAAGAGCCGGCTTGCTGACGACAAAGGCCCAGACGGAGGCCGCCACAAAGGCCACCGTTACCGGCATCTTGTAAAAGTCGCCCGCTACAACGGAGGTCACAACGTAGAGCAGGAAGAACACCAGCAGGGGACTAAGCGTCCACAAGCCCCGGCGATGATTTCTGACAGGCAATTCCATATTGATATAAAAAAATTATTTTGTTTCTGTTACACCGATTCTATCCAGCAAATCCAGTTGTTCCATCAGCTGCTGTGGCTCCAGCTTGCCGCGCATCAGAGCCCGGTAGGCTGTGATGAGAGCCTCAGTCTGCTCAGCATTTTCCTCCAGCAATTCCAGGCGGAAACAGCGCAGCCCCATGCGTCGCATACCGGCCACATAGCGGGCAGCCGTCTGGGCGCGCCCGTTGAAGAGAGTGTTGCGGCAGCCCTCATCGCTGCGCAGGTAGTGCATGGCATAGGTACGATCCATCACACGCACCCGATGATGCTCGCAGGGGCGCCCGCAATCCAGGAAACTATGTCCCTGCGACAGGAATGTACAGAACACACAGTGCTCTGTATGGAACATGGGGATATGCTGGTGCAGCGTCAGCTCCAGCTCCGGCCCGCAGGCACTGCGCAGCAGGTCGGCCAGCTGATGGGCATTCAGGTCATAGGAAACAGTCACACGCTGCATGCCCCGGCCGCGCAGCAGCTTCACGCTCTCCGGATTTGCTGCATTGAGGGAGAAATCTGCCACCAACGGCAGCCCCTTGTCGCGGAAGTATTGAGCCGCCCCAAGATTGCGTACCAGTACGCCATCCGGCTGAGCCTCCAGTATGAACTTGAAGTAACCTCCCTCCCGTGGCTTCATGATGCGCAGCGTGGCAATCCACACGGCTGTACCGGGATAATCCTCGCGCAGCTTCTGCACCACGGGAGCATACTGCTTCATGTCTGTAAAATCCAAGTAAACGCGCTTCACCCCTGCGGCTGCGGCTGCATACGCCTGCTCAGGCTCACGGCACAGCACGGAGAGCTTGTACTTATCGCTCGCCTTAACAGGTGCAAACTCGCCCTGCCAGTTCTTCCAGACAATAGCCGGGCGCTGTGCGGGAGCCACCTCGGCAGCAGGCAGTTGTTCCACCAGCTCGCGCCGCATGCGGTTGAGCACACTCAGCGGCAGCATCAAGCCCTCCTCCAGCTCATAGCTGCATGTGCCCAGGCTGTACCCCGTACCACCCAGACGCCCGAACTGAGCCTCCAACACCTCCGGCGTCAGCGGACGTTTTTCCGCCGGCTCCAGCGGCTGCCCGCTGCCAACAGTCACCCCGCGGCAGCTTGCCGTAAGCTGGGAGCCCATGCGCCCCTCAAAATGAATATTCAGCGACTGAGACGGCGCGTCCGCCGTGCGGGCAAAATTGCACCAGGTGGCATGCAACATCTTGTCCAGCGCGGGGTCTGCAGTTTTCCACAGCAAATCACCGGGACGCACAAAGCGCCAATCTATGTGGCTTCCCTTGCCATGGAAGAAGAGGCGGCTCCCCTGCACCTTCCAGATACGGCCGCCCTGCTCCTCGTTGCGATCCTGCCCGGCATCCACCACAAATCCATCGCCCGGGGCGATAGGCATGGCAGGCACGCCGGCCAGCTCCACCCAGCCCTCACCCACGCGCACAATACGCCCGGCCAGAGCTCCGCGTTTCTTGCCGAAGCGACCATGCGTCAGCAGTGGGTGGTCCGTCCCATCCAGCCAGCCAAAAGAGAAACCGCGGGAGAATGACATCTGCATGGCATACAAATCCGCCGCCTGGCGGACTGCAGGCACGGTCTTCCCGGCCAGCGCCGCATCCAGCGCACGACGGTAAGCGCGAGTGGTGGCAGCTACATATTCCGGACTTTTCAGGCGGCCTTCAATCTTGAAGCTCCGCACCCCGGCTGCCAGCAGCTCCGGTACGCGTTCCAGAGCGCACAGGTCCTGCGGCGAGAAAATGTAGCGGCGCTCGCCCAGGTCGCGCATGCGGCCATCCACCTCCAACTTGTAGGGCATGCGGCAGGCCTGTGCACACTCACCACGGTTGGCGCTGCGCTGCCCCAGGCTCTCGCTCGTCAGGCACTGGCCGGAGTAGGCTACACACAGAGCCCCGTGGCAGAACACCTCGATGGGCTTCTGCGTTGCCCTGGCACAAGCCCCAATCTCTTTGAGCGACAACTCTCGGGAGAGCACAATCTGCTGCGGGTCAAACATCTCATCCACCCACTGCACAGCCTCCGGGCTGCTCACCGTCATCTGCGTAGAGATGTGCAGCTCTATCTTCCAGCGCCCCTCCCGTCGGTAGCGGCTCACCAGTGCAGCCAACCCCAGATCCTGCACAATCACAGCATCCACCCCGGCGGCATCCAGCGCGTCCAGATACTCCAGCGCCTCCCCCATCTCCGCCGGAAAGATAAGCACATTCATCGTCACATACGCACGCACGCCCCGCGCATGCAAAAAAGGCACCAGAGCCGACAAATCGTCTCGCGTGAAATTATCTGCCCGCATACGGGCATTGAAGCGGTCCAACCCAAAGTACACCGCATGTGCTCCGTTTGCCACAGCGGCACGCACACAGTCCCAATTCCCCGCGGGGGCCAGTATCTCAGGTGTTAATTCCGGCATGTCGCCGCCTATTCTCCCTTATTATAACTGTTTTGGCAAGCAAAATCCCATCAGAATCCGGATTAAGAGAAGGCTACTGACGCGCGACGGACTTGCGGAGAGAGATACAATACTGTAGAATGCCGCCACATGAAAGGTTGGTTCCACATTGTTCTCGTGATGCTGCTGGCCTGTGTGGCAGAAGCGGCTGTGCCGCGCGAATGCACGCAGGCTATTATCGGCATTGCAGAGGGATGGAATGATTCCCATGTGACGCTTTCTGTCGTGGAAAAAAATGCAGCAGGTCGCTGGGTACGCGTGTTGGGGCCTTTCCGTGGGCGCTTGGGGCGTGCGGGGCTGGTGTGGGGGCTGGGCCTACACAGCAACCCGTGGTTTGCCACCACCAAGGCCGAGGGCGATGGCCGCTCCCCGGCCGGTGTGTTTGAGCTGGGGGGGCTGTGGGTAACAAATAAAAAAACTGTGCAGCGCGATGCCCGCATCCCCTATGTACAAGTGGGGCCGGCAGATTTATGGGTGAGCGACCCGGCATACCCGAAGCTCTACAACCGCCATGTCCGGCTGAATCACCCTGCCCGCACGGCCTGGGAAAAGAAGGAGCAGATGCGCCAGAACGACTATGCCCACAGCATTAAGCTGCTTATCTGCCACAATACAAACAAGCCGCAGGTGGGAGCGGGCTCTTCCATCTTCTTCCACATCTGGCGGCGCAACGGTGCTGCCCCAACTGCCGGCTGCACCGCCATGGACGAAGCAAACCTCCGCAGCATCATAGCCCGCCTCAATCCCTCCCGCCACCCGGTCTACATACTTCTGCCACGGGAGGAATACGCTAGTCGGCGCAAGTCCTGGCTGCTGCCCTGAGAGTTTTGGGCTTGACATCCCACCATATTTCACATACAACAGAATCATCATGAAACGCCTCATATCCGTACTCAGCCTTTCCGCCATAGCCCTCTGCGGCATTCTGTTCACCCCGCAGCTCTCCGCACAGGAAAATGACAATACCCCCAAGGCGTCCGATAAATTCTGGGTGTGCATTATCGGCTGCCCTAATACTGCCATGACAACCGTGAGAATCTCGGCTATCACCAGCGTCAACAAACACACCTACAACGTTGGCAACCAGTTGGTCAAAGAGGTCACCATCGATACAACCGGCAATAACAGCATCCGTATTTACTGCACCAACACCAATTCCCAACAGAAGCAGTATAAGGATCGCCTGAGCAACACCCGCAAGCTCATCGAGAGCAAAACCGGTACCAACAGTGCGCTACCGACCAAAAGCTTCCCGGAAGGCACCTACAGCCACAACGTGGAATACCAGGTGGAAAAGCCCGACACGCTCGACAAAATATACGAATCTGTCATAAAAGCAATTTCTACGAACAAAGGTACGACTTTGAAAGTCTGATATGGCAGAAGTAAAACATCCTTTTACATCATGAAACACACAACACGTACCATACTGAGCCTGGCTGTTGCAGCCCTGGCACCGCTTACATTCGCACAGGAGACAGCCCCGGCCCCCGCAGCACAGGCTCCGGCCACCCCCTCCCCGGAGGAGGTTAAGACTGTGTTCTCCTACCTGCTGGGACAGCAGTTCGGCAATCAGCTTGCCATGGATGCCAACACCCTGCGAGCAGATGACTTTGACCAGGCCATCTTCTTTAAAGGTGTTGCAGATGGTCTTGCCAACAAGGTAGCCCCCGAAATGAAGGAGAAGGACGTTGCCGCCTGCATGCAGGCCTTCATGTCCGTGCTGCAGGAGCGCGCCGCCAAGGTTGCCGCCGAAAACAAGGCTAAGGGAGAGGCTTTCCTGGCTGAGAACGCCAAGAAAGACGGCGTTGTCACCACCAAGAGCGGCCTGCAGTATAAGGTGCTTACCGAGGGTAAGGGACGCAAGTACGATGCCACCACGGATGGTGCCGGCGCCATCGCCTCCATCACCTATGAGGGCAAGCTGCTCGACGGTACCGTCTTCGATGCCAGCGCAACCCCCGTCGACATGCCCATCGGCCAGGTTATCCCCGGTTTCTCGGAGGCTCTCAAGCTCATGCCCATCGGCTCCGAGTGGGAGATTTACATCCCCTCTGACCTCGCTTACGGCGAGCAGGGCCCCGGCGTCATCGGCAACAATGCCACCCTCATCTTCAAGCTCAAACTCGTGGACATCAAGCCCGCACGCGGCAGCCAGGGTAACCCCTACCAGCTGACACCCGAAATCCTCAAGCAGCTCGAAGAGAGCGGCATGCAGCCTGTCGGCACCCGCTAAAGCAGCCCTGTAAAACCATTCTTCTCTCAGCCCTGCTCCTCGCAGGGCTGATTTTTTTTACGCCTTTTTCCGCATTTTCTCAAAAAAAGACTTGCTTTCGTAGCTCAGATGTGTATAATGTCCCCGCTTCCACGCCGCAAGGCAGGAAACCAGAGAAGCACGCGGGCGTAGCTCAGTGGTAGAGCGCAACCTTGCCAAGGTTGATGTCGTGGGTTCGAATCCCATCGCCCGCTTCTCACATATATCCGCAACATGCGGGCGTAGCTCAGTGGTAGAGCGCAACCTTGCCAAGGTTGATGTCGTGGGTTCGAATCCCATCGCCCGCTCTTAAAGCCCCTCATCTGAGGGGCTTTACTGCTTCAAGGGGGGGATTCGGGGCAAGCCCAATTATTCTTCTGACGGCGTCTGTCAGATAAAGATTTCGGGCTGCTTTGGTTCTGAGGCTACCAGATTGAGGCGCTGCATCATCCCCTCCACAACGGGCGGGGGCAGCAAACGAGCGCGGCGGAAGCACACGCTCACGCAACGCATGCAGAGAATACATTTGGCGGGGTCTGTCTTATCCGGAGTAGCAGGGGAAATGGCCCCCGTAGGACACAGGCGAGCGCAACGCCCGCAGCCGCGGCAGGAATCCAGGGTCAGTATCGTCACAGGAATCCGGGGCCGCTCCCGATAGGGGATATTACCGGGAACACAAATGGCAGACATATCCTCGGCAGCCACTTTCGCAGATACCCGGCGGCCAAACTCAGCCGCCACAGCACAATCAGCCTCATTGGGGCGTCCCTTGGCAATCGTTCTCACAATAGAATGCTCGGCAATAAATGCCGCAGCAGCTATCACCTTGAATCCATTAGCAGTCAGTTCCGTATGCAGCTCCAGCAGAGCATCCTCGTAGGCACGATTGCCATACACCACCACAGCAACAGCCGGAGTTCCATCCCCACGGAGGGCACGGAGACGCTCCAGAGCCACTTCCGGCACACGTCCACCATACACCGGTACAACTGCCATCAGCACCCCCTGTACCGACTGCGGCTCTACGTGTTCGCACAAATCCACCCGGCGAACCGACGGATTCGGCTCGATTGCCTTTGCTACCTTTTCGCATCCGCCCGTGGGACTGAAAACTGCCGTTGTCCATTCTGTCGTACTCATGCGTTATATTCTAGTGTTTAGGTTATCCTAACTCAAGATTTTTCTCCAGCAGAATGATGGTGCGTGAGGGAGGGCAGGGTGACGAATTTTATCACTGCACTGCGATGCACAATCTCGTTCTCACGCCAGCGAGATGCTCGCCAAAAACTTCCCTATCGCCTGCAGCCGCAGATAATATCTCTATAAATTGTTAAAGCCCGCACGGGTGCGAGCATGAAGCACGCAGCACTGCGAGCTGCGTATGAGGCCAACCTATGTGAGGCACACGCTGAGAACGTCGCACACGCGCTTTGCGCTTGCTATCGAGAAGTAAATCTGCTAAGACATGTCGCGTGAGTGCAACAGGAATGCAGCAAGGCATGCGGCAAAACATGGCAGCAACAGCTGCCGTGCAGATGTTCATGCGCGCCCTGCAGGCCAATAATGCGGAGCTGAACGAACTGGCCACCCAGGCACTGGCGGGCAATCCGGCGCTGGAAGAATTACCCCCGCTCCGGGAAGAAGATACGTCCGGACAGGGTAGCAGCCCAAATCGGGATGCCACACAGCGCCACGCACGCTTTCTGGAATCCCTGACAGAGCAGATAACACTGGGGGCTCACCTGGAGGAACAGATTCGTCGCAGTGCCCTGCCCCCGGAAACAGAAGCCGCAGCTCTCGCTATTATCCCCTACCTGAACCACCACGGATTTTTTGCCGAGCCACCGCAGCAGGTGGAGAACGAGCTGGGACTGGATGCCACGGTGTTCCGCAGAGCCCTGCGAGCCATACAGGATCTGGAGCCGGCCGGGGTAGGTGCAACGGATTTGCGGGAAAGCCTCATCCTGCAATTACAACGCCGGGGAGAACGCGGGGGAATCCCCATGCAACTCCTGCGCCACCACTGGGACGACCTGGTGCGCCACCGCTACGCAGAGGCTGCACGCGCTCTGGATGTGGAGGAGGAAGCGGTGGCACTGGCAGCCCGACGCATTGCACGCCTCAACCCGGACCCGGGCAGCGGATTTGCAAGGACGGAGCTGCAGATTATCACGCCGGACGTCGTGGTGGAAGAAGAGGAAGGAAAACTGAACGTCAGCCTCACAGAGGAAGGTATACCCCGCCTCGCGCTTTCTGCCTCATACCGGGAAATGCTGTCGGAACGGGCAGATAACCCGGAACTTCGCGCCTATCTCTCCCGCTGCTTCCGCGAAGGGCGGGAACTGATTCGCGCCATCCATGACCGTCAACAGACCATACTTTCTGTCGCCCGGACTATTGTGGAGCAGCAGAAGGCGTTTTTCCTGCGAGGGCCGGAGTACCTGGTGCCGCTGCGAATGGACAGGGTCGCCACGGAACTGGGTATCAGTACATCCACCGTATCCCGTGCCGTGCGTGGCAAATACCTGCGTTGTGCACATGGGGTATTCGAGTTGCGCCGCTTCTTTACTTCTGCCGTCAGCGAGACTGAATCCGCAGGCAGTGTGCAGGCCCGCATACGCCAGCTCGTGGCAGATGAAGACCCGGGCAAGCCGCTCAGCGATGCGGCTATGGCAGAGTTGCTGGAGCAGGAAGGAATCCCCATCGCGCGACGCACCATCGCCAAATACAGAGAACAGCTTCGCATTCTGCCCGCGAGCCTGAGACGAAAAAAGTAAGACACAACTAATACTCCTACTGACTAAACAGGGGATTGACGCGCACGCGCGAGCGCCCTATAATGCCGGGCATGAGAAAGATAATCTGCCTGTTGTTGATGATGCTGGGCATAGCTGCAGCCGATACAGGAACACTTCGCATAGCCAGCCTGCACCCGCTGCTCAGCGAAATGGCCCGCGCCACAGGCGGAGCCAGGGTGGAGGTGGTGGATTTATTCCCGGCCAATGGGGAACTGCACGGCTTTAACCCGACGGGACGGGATCTGGCCGCCGCAGCGGGTGCTCGCCTGCTGCTGGCTTGCGGTAAAGGCGTGGAGCCCTACCTTGCTGACCTGCGCGACTCGCTGCCCGCCACAACCGGCGTTGTGGAGGTGGGCAAAGACGTACCGGACGTGCGTGTACCCGGAACATATTTCTTCGACCCGCACTGGTGGAACACACCGGAGAACATGAAGCGAGCCTCCCGCACACTCCTGGCAGCCATGGTACAGGCTGCTCCCCAATACGAAGCAGAATTTACAGCAGGCCAGCAGACCTATGCAGCCAATATGGACCGCCTGAGCCGCACAGCTCGCCAGCGCCTGAGCCGCATTCCCCGGGATGCCCGCTATCTGGTAACCGGCCATGCCGCCATGTGCCACTTCTGCAAAGCCTACAACATGAAGCCCGTTGCCATACAAGGTATTGCAAAGGAAAGTGAGGGGGACACCGCCACCCTTGCCGCCCTGCTGGCGGATTTGCGTTACAAAAATACTCGCTGCATCTTTACGGAAGTGAATGCCAGCCCACGCATGTTGCAGGTCATAGCAGACCAACTGGGCATTCCCACAGCCCCACTGGTGATGGATGGCATCTACCCGAAAGCGCAGGGCTATGAGAGCATGTTTCTGCACAATATCGACACCATCTGCAAACATCTGGCTAAATGAGCCCTACCCTGACCACCTCTTTTACCCTTGTCGGAGCCATTGCTGCCGGCCTGCCCTTGCTGTGGCTCACAGCCCCGCCCCCGGCACAGCCGCAGGAGACGCTCCCGACCGATGCCCCCCATCAGAGGCAGGTACATGCCAGTATATATTTCAGTGGGGAGCCGGACAAAATCACGCTGTACCATGAGGCGCAGGAGATAGCTACCTTCACGAAGCCCGTTTCGCAGCAACACTTTATGCTGAAGCTCCCCGTCGGCGACACCATCGAGATAGAATACGAAGTGCAGTGGCCCGAGAATACCCCCGGCATGAAAGGTTTCACTCTCCATCTCGAACCGGAAGGACAGGAAACCCGAACCGAAACCATGTGGACCATGCCGGAAGAAACACAACTGAACGATATCTTTTATTTCAGATGGTAACAGGACATGACCACATTTGCTGGGGCGGAGGCCATCACCACCACGGCGGTCACATGCTGGCCGTGCAGCATCTTTGCGCCCGTTACGGGGACGTGGAAGCCCTGAGCGACATCTCCTTCTCGGCTGCCTGCGGCCACACTCTGGCACTCATCGGTCCGAACGGAGCCGGAAAATCCACCTTGCTCAACGCACTGGCCGGCCTGATACCCCCGAGCCATGGCGATATACTCTGGAATGGTTCTCCCCTGCACAACACACGGCGGGAGATTGCGTACATGCCCCAGAGAACCGAAGTGGACTGGTGTTTCCCCATTACCGTACGGGAACTGGTGGAAATGGGCCGATACCCCAACACCGGCCTGTGGAAAAACGTCAGCCACCACGACCGGGACATAGTGGACAAAGCACTCGTCACGCTGGACCTGAAAGATTTGCAACACAGACAGATAGGCGCCCTCTCCGGTGGGCAGCAGCAACGAGCCTTCCTGGCCCGGGCACTGGCACAGGAGGCACATATACTACTGCTGGACGAGCCCTTTACAGGGCTGGACGTACCGGGCACGGAATCTCTGGCGGAGCTGTTGCGCAGTTTGTCTGCGGAAGGTCGGCTCGTTATCGCCTCCCACCACGATCTGGGCACAGCCCCCCGTATTTTCGACCACAGCCTGCTGCTGAACCGTCGCACCATTGCTTATGGAGTCACGGCAGAAGTACTCAGCCCTGAGCACCTGTACACAGCATTCGGCAAACGCAACATTACCGCTTTACCATGAATGAATTTCTGCAATTCCTGGGAGAACCCATTGCACAGCGCAGCCTGTGGGCCTGTGCCGTCATTGGCTTTGCCAACGGCTTTGTGAGTGCCCTTGTCGTACTACGCCGCTCCTCCCTGCAGATAGGTACAATTTCCTGCGCCCTGCTGCCCGGTATTGCGCTGGCCATCCTTCTCTTCGGGCTCATGCAGCTGAGCATCCTTATAGGTGCGGTCATCGCCGGACTGGTAGTGGGGCTGGGCTCCCTTTTCATCTCGCGCACCGGCAAAGCAGACCACGACACAGCCCTCTCCATTCTGCACACCACGGCCTTCGCTCTGGGCTATATCATACTCATACGCCTTGGCCTACAGCAGAAAGTGGATGACTGGCTTTTCGGCAACATCATGAGCATGGGTAACACCGACCTCTGGATTGCCTGGAGTATCGGCAGCGCAGCCGTCCTGAGCATCACCATCCTGATGCGGCCGCTGCTCATCTACCTCTTCGATGCCCGGGCCGCTGCTGCTATGGGCATACCCACACGAGCACTTAGTTACGGCATCTTCGCCCTCATCATTCTCGTTCTTGTTTCCTCCCTACAGGCTGTGGGTGCCTTCCTCACACTCGGACTCATGGTGGCTCCCGGTGCCACCATGTACCTGCTGACAGACCGGGCAACACACATGTTCTGGGGTGGCGGCATTATCGGTGCCGCAGGCTCGGTGCTGGCCTTCTTCCTTTCCTATCCCCTGGGCTGGCATCTGGGAGCCACCATTATCGTCGTTCTGGGAAGCCTGTTTATACTGGCGTGGATTTTCTCACCCAAATATGGAATATTATGCCGCAAACGCTAATTCAGAGCAAAGGCATTTGAATGATGACACGCCCTGTTTCAAATTATGCAGCACTTTTGGCAAATGCGTTTGTTCTGTCACTGATTTTGCTTGCCCACCCATACCCCGATATGCTAGAATAAGTGCGTATGAAAACAACTTTTACCAATCAATTCAAAAAGGGCTTCACTCTCATTGAGCTTCTCGTCGTCATAGCCATTCTGGCAACACTTGCCGGCATCTCCACCCCCGTTATCATGGGGCAGATGGAGCGTTCCAAGGAGGCGGCAGCCCGAAAGACCTGCATGGACATCGTTGAAGGTGCCACGCGTTTCCGCACCGACTACGGCATGCTGCCCTACCGCGCAGACATGGCCGAAGCCACCGAGGAAAACAACTATCAGGTTTCTCTGACAACCGCAGATGACAAAGATGCCGGCATGCTGGCCATCCTGACCAACCGCGAGGAAGATGAGGATAACCGCATGAACATCAACAAGGACTACTACCTCAAGTCCGATGAGCAGGAGAAGAAGATGGACGGCCTCTATGTGGACCCCAACAGCGGCACACTCGGACTCTACGACCCCTGGGGCAAGCCCTACTATGTGCTGATGTGCGAGGAAAACGAAGGGTGCACCGACCCCTTCACCGGCAAGCAGCTGCGCGGCAAGAACTGCATCGTATATTCCCTGGGTATCAACCAGCTCGGTGTAGCCCCCCAGACCACCCCCTCCAGAAAGGGTGGCAAGAAACCCAAGAACAAGAAAGCAGCAGAAATGACTGCTGAAGAGGAGGAGTACGAGGAGGCCATAGCCGACAATATCTACTCCTGGAAGAAAGTAAGCCACTGACAATGAATTCATTTATAACAGACGACGTACGCGTAACGGACATACGTCCGTTGATATCCCCCGCTATTCTGATGGAGGATTTCCCCGCCAGCCACGAAGTGAGCAAAGTGGTGTATGACACCCGCGAGGAATTCCGCCGCATCCTGAAAAAAGAAGATGACCGCCTGGCTGTGATGGTAGGGCCCTGCTCTATACACGACACAGTGGCGGCAATCGACTACGCTGCTCGCCTGGCCGAGGCCCGCAAGAAGTACAGCGATGAGCTGCTGCTCATCATGCGTGTCTACTTTGAGAAACCTCGCACCACAGTGGGCTGGAAGGGTCTTATCAACGACCCGTTCATGGATGAAAGCTACAACATCAACAGCGGATTGCGTATGTCCCGTGGCTTGCTGCTGCGTCTGGCAGAAATGGGAGTTCCCGCAGCCACTGAGTTTCTGGATGTCATTACACCACAGTACATAAGCGACCTCATCGCCTGGGGTGCCATCGGTGCCCGCACCACGGAAAGCCAGGTGCACCGCGAACTGGCCAGCGGCCTCTCGATGCCCATAGGCTTCAAGAACGGCACCACGGGCTGCGTGCAGATTGCGGTGGATGGCATCGTCTCCTCCGCGCACCCGCACTGCTTCCTTTCCGTAACTAAGCAGGGAGTAAGCGCCATCGTCTCCACCAGTGGCAACGACAGCTGCCACATTATTCTGCGAGGCTCGACGGATGGACCCAACTACTCTGCCGAAGACGTGGCCGCAGCCTGGGCGATTCAGCAGAAGGCCGGCATTTCCAACCGCATCATGATAGACTGCTCCCACGGCAACAGCCGCAAGGACTGGACACAGCAACACACCGTGGCCAAATCCGTGGCCGCCCAGCTGGCCGCCGGAGATGACCACATTGGAGCCGTGATGATTGAAAGCAACATCTGCAGCGGCAATCAGAAATGCGACGGAAAAACCCCGCTGCAATACGGAGTGAGCATCACCGATGCCTGCGTCGACTGGGAGGGTACACTCGAAATACTGGATACCCTTGCAGCCGGCGTTCGAGCCCGCCGCGCCTCCAGATAAAAGTGCGGTAAGGATTCCTCTCAAAATCCGGCAGCAGGATACCCCCTGCTGCCGGATTTTATATGCAGAAACAGCACATAAGACACGAATAATCCTTGCCTCTCGCGCGCGCATGCGGTAGAATGCGCCAATTCCGCGCGCATGTGCGGAGAACACAACAACATCAGGCCATGACCTTCCTCGAATTCATCCGCAAAAACTCACTGCTGGTTCTCATCGTGATTGTCGCTATCGGCGCCGGTCTTATCATGATGGATTACAGCGGACAAGGCAGTGCATTCTCCCGCGATTTCTACATCCAGGTAAACGGCACTAACTACCAGCACCCCGAAGCCTATCATCTGGGCGAAAACGGGTCCAACGTCATCCAGAACATCTACTCCTCCACTCACACCAAGCTCCGTAACCGCTTTGATGCCAACGGCGATGAAGAACTGAGCGCCGACGAGGAAGCCGCATTGAGTGCCTGGGTACAGCAGCACCCGGAGATAGAATCCTCCCAGGCACGCCTGCAGTATGTGTTGCAGGCCTGGTGCTTTGGTCCCTGTGCCGAAACGGAAGACAACATTGCCATCAACCGCGCCATTCTGCACGAAGAGGCCAAAACACTTGGCATCGTTCCCTCCAAAGAACAGGTTGACAACTACATTAAGAGCCTGCCCGCCTTCACCAATGCAGACGGCAGCTTCGATACCAAACTTTACCAGAACCTCACCGGCTACTACGATGGTGTGGCAAACAACCCCGCCGAGCAGGCTTTCCGCAGCGTCATTTCCGACCTCATCATATGGGAAAGCATTGGCGCCATGGTCACCAACGGCGTGACTCATAACAGCAAGGTGGAGAGTGACATCATCGATGCCGGCAACCAGAGCATTAAGGGCAAGACCGCCTGGCTTGCAGCAGATAAAGTAAGCGCCCCCGCAGAGCCTACCGAGGAAGAACTGAAAGCCTGGTGGGAAACCCGCCAGCAGAACTACAAGAGCGAGCAGCGCCGTATTGTTTCGATTTACACCCTCACCCCCGGCAAGGATGTCACGGTCGATGCCATGATGAACACGGCAGATGTTATCATGCAGGATCTTTCCATGGCCAATGGATCCGGCATTGACACCATTCTGGAGAATGCTGCCAACAACCCTGAGAATGCAGAGTTCAGCTACAAGCTGGCAGATGGCAGCACACACATCACCCTCCCCCTGTGCACAGAGGCCGCCCCTCCTGCAGAGCTGCTTGCCGAGGTAGACTACAAAGGACAAAACACCACACTTGCCACCATCGCCTTCAACGAGGTGGACTCCGCACCCACTGTGGCGGCCTACGAGCAGGCTTGCCAGGACAACAAGCTGGCCAATCAGCAGGCTATCCAGCAGATGCGTGGCTTCTTCCTGAACCGCGACAACAAGCTTGTGCTCATCAAAGTGGAAGCCATCGAGACGCCCACCACCCTTCCCTACGAGCAGGCTAAGGACAAGGCTCTGGCCGACATGAAGACAGAGCGCGCCGACAACGCACTTGCCCTGGCAGCAGAGAAGCTCTACAAGGAAATGAGTGATGCAGCCGCTGCCGGAGAGAACACAGAGAGCCTGTTTGCCAAAGCCACCGCAGCGGGGGCAGACGTGGGTGATTTCGGTCCCTGCGAACTCGGCATCAACGCCAATCTGCCGGAAGGCATCAGCGTCCAGGATTTACTGACCACCGGCACCGGTAAGCTTTGCCCGCTGGCCATCACTCCGGCAGGTGCCCGCATCAGTGTTATCACAGAGCGCACCGTGCCTCAGGATACCCAGTACACCATGAGCAAAATGATGTACCGCCTCCCCATGAGCAATGCAAAGCTCTCCAACATGCTCATCTACGACTGGATGAACAGCGCCCGCATTCGCTATAATGTACTGCTCTCCGAGCAAGTGAAGCTCTACGGCAGCAAGTAAACAACAGAATACATGGCATTCCCCCCACAGACAAAATATATTGTTGGCAACGAGGCGTGCGAGCGTTTCAGCTTCTATGGCATGAAGAGCATACTCGTGCTCTACATGGTAAACGCTCTTGCCATGAGCGAGAGCGCTGCCATGGAAGTGGCACACCTCTTCAATGCTCTCATCTATATATTGCCTCTGCTGGGGGCGTGGGTGGCAGACCGCTTTCTGGGGCGCTACCGCACCATCCTGTATGTATCTCTCTTCTACTGCCTGGGGCACGGTGTACTTGCCACGGCAGATTTGACGGAAAGCATTGAGGTAAAGCGCATGATACTGATGACCGGCCTGTTCATCATCGCGCTGGGTGCCGGCGGCATCAAGCCATGCGTCTCAGCCTTCGTGGGCGACCAGGTTGGCGGCTTCGACAGCAAGACGATGACCCGAGTCTATGCCGCCTTCTACTGGTCTATCAACTTCGGCTCATTCTTCTCCTTCCTAGTCATTCCCTGGGTGCATAAGAACTGGGGCTACAGCTGGGCCTTTGCCATTCCCGGCATCTTCATGGCACTGGCAACCTTCGTGTTCTGGTGTGGCCGCAAACAGTACCTGCACAAGGCCCCTGCCCAGCCGGAGTTTCTGCCGGCTCTGCTGTGCCGCATATTCCGCGGAGCCCCCGCTGCCTGCGCCCGCTATGGTGGTGCCGCCATCAGCCGAGCCACCACAACAGCCATCCGGATAGCCGCTTTCATCGTAGTTGCCCCTCTTGTTATCGGGCTGGCAAGCTGGACAAAAAGCGGTGCCACGCAACTGGCCCTGCTGAGCGGAACAGGTGACACTGTTGCGAATTTCTGCGGACTGATTGCCCTGCTTCTCTACATAGCAGCCCTCGTTCTGGCCGGCCTGAAGGCCGCCGCCGTCTTTGGCATGCAGAACTTCTTCGGCACTGTGGGCAGCATGATTTTCAACAAGCGTGAGCTCACAGAGCAACTTTACGATGCCGAGCAGCGCAAAGAAGCGCGCAACATGCTGCGCGTGCTCACGGTCTTCCTCCTCATCATCCCCTTCTGGAGCCTTTTCGACCAAACATCCACCAGCTGGATTCTTCAGGGGCGCACCATGAAGGAAATCTCCTTCAGCCTTTTTGGCATCAGTTTCTTCTTCGGGGCAGAAGAGATGCAGAGCATCAACCCGGCTTTTGTCATGACACTCGTCCCCATCGTCACGCTGCTGGTCTACCCCTACATTGGCAAGTGGAGCCAGCCCCTCAAACGAATGGGCATTGGTATTGTCCTTGCCGGCGGAGCCTACGGCATCGTTGCCTGGCTTCAATCCCGACTCGATGCCGGCGAGCAGCTCAGCATCCTCTGGCAAATTCTCCCCTACTTCGTCATTACCGTTGCTGAGATACTTGTCAGCACCACCGGGCTCGAATATGCCTACACAGCCGCAGGTGACAAGCTCAAGAGCATCGTCTCGAGCTTCTGGTTCCTCACCAGCACGCTTGGCAACTTCCTCGTCATCTACCTCACCAGTATTGTCGATGACCCAGCCTCCACCGCTACCTTCCTGTTGTATGGCGGTCTGAGCGTCATCATCGGCATCATCTTCATCTACGTCACCACACGCCCGGGATTCAAAGCCGAGTAGTTTACTTTCTCCCTCCTCTAGCGAATCTTTTCCGGGCTCAATTTTCCTTATGCAGGCACAGGCCGGCCTGATGTCACATCACCATTGCAAGCAATACATTTTTCGTTAAACATAACTGCAAAAGCCGTTGTCCCACAAGACAACGGCTTTTGCTCACGAGATAAAAGGCATCCTGGCGGCTTACAAAGCCGGAGCGAAAGCTCCGGGAGTGGCAAGGAGAGTGCAGCCCCCCGCAGGCAGATTTGAGGGTCTGGAAATCATCGCGCCGTTAATCCAGCAGTTAGCAGCCTGCGGCATGCCGGGCAGCGCCTCGCCAATTAAGCGGTCCCCCAACCATACGTAAAAGCCGGGCTGGCGGTTCTCGCCAGTGGTAGTGGGTATCCAGGCCACGCGAATATCCTCCTTGTTTAGGGACATATCGCTGCGGTAGAGTACAGTCTTCTCATTCCACAGGATGGCGCTCTCCGTCATAGTCAGCTTACCGCAAACCTGTTTATCAGTACGGCAAACATGCAAACGCACCCCGGCAGACGAGTCCCAGCCATCCGTTGCACCATTGCCAACGGCTGCGCCCTGCACTGCTACAGTAAAGCCTTGGGACACATCCATATCTTCCCACTCCTGCATAGGGATAGCACCATGAGCATTCGCAGACATGGTAAAATCCGCCACAGGCTTGCGCGCCAGGCCTACCGTACGGCCGCCAACGCCAAGAGCACGAGCCACCTCGGCAGCAATGAGCAAGTCTCCATGATTGGTAGGATGCAGACCATCCCTCGAGCTGAAGAACTGCGGCTCGGCCACGCCGGGCTTATCAGCTCGCGTCACGTCCACCAGCCCTCGGTTCACATTCACCCATTCGAGCTTGTTGGCGAGAGCCCAGTCTTTCAAAGCGGCATTGAGTTTATTCAGCGCCACATAATCTGCCGGAGCATTACTGTGAGGCGTGTTGCCATCGTGCCAAGTCGGGATGCTGAGCACCAGGATGCGTGCGGCTGGATTCGCGCGGCGCATGGCAGCCACGATAGTGTCCATATCGCCACCGGCACTCAGCAGATTCTGATGCACCTCATTGTAGAAAGGCTCCAGACCGAAACCACCACGACGCCCGAAATCGGAGAACGTATCATTCGTACCAATGAGCAACACAAACACATCGGGCATTTCCGTGGCGGGATTTATACGAAACTTGCCGGTGTAGGAAGCATCCAGCCCAAGCCAGTCGAGGATATTCGAGTTGCCCAGACGGCCGGAGTTGTTAATTCGGCCGGCAACCTCATAAGCACGCTCCGCACTGATGGAGGAATGGCGGTTATTGAAGGGAACACCGGCATACACTGTACCGGCAGGCGTGCCGGACTGAGGACGGAGATTATCCTGAGTAACGCCAACGGCCACAAACGCGACACCGTTATCCACAAAAATCTTGTGCAAGGGCCAGCGATAAGACGATGTACCAAAGCCATGTGTTATGGAATCGCCCACAAACATGATGCGCCCTATATCGTGCACCGGTTCGGCACCCTCAACAACGCAGCCCAGGAGCCCCGGCAAAAGAGAAAATAATCGAAATTTCATGGCAGGCATCATACCAAATGCCAGCCGGCACAGCAATTATTTTTTGCGCAGTTTATCAACAAGGCAGAAGATCGTCGCAATCAAGGTACCGGAAATGGAATGCCACACGCAGGAGATAGCTGCTGCAATGGCTGCCTCCGGCAGCAGCGGAAAGTGACGCCCGGCCAGCACTGTAGCCAGCCCGGCATTCTGCATGCCCACCTCGATGGAAAGGGTGCGGCGCTTAGGCGAATCCATGCGAGCAAGCAGCCCGGACAGATACCCCAGCAGGTAGCCCAGTCCATTGTGCAGGAAAATGCACAGGAATATCAGCACACCGCTCTCCGCAAACTTACTGCCGTGGGAGGAGGTAACCCCGCCGACGATGCAAGCGAGCCCCAGCACGGCCAGCCCCGGCATGAGGCGACAGACGGTCCGGTATCCATCCCGCTTGCGGAATAACCAGTTGCACAATGTGCCAATACCCACTGGCAGCAGCGTGACCAGCAGAATGCTGCGGAAAAGCCCGGCGGCATCCACCTCGATACTCTCCCCGGCCAGCAGAAGCACCAGCAACGGAGTCACCACGGGGGCCAGCAGAGTGGAGGCCGTAGTCATACCCACAGAGAAAGCCACATCTCCGCGGCACAACAAACTCATGATATTGCTGGATACGCCACCCGGGCAGCAGCCCACCAGAATCAGCCCGGCCGCAATGCCTCGCGGCAACCCAAAAACGTGCACCAGCCCGAAAGCGATGAGCGGCATGATACTGTACTGCGCCACCGCTCCTATAAAAATATCGAGCGGGCGCTGCGCCAGAATACGGAAATCCTCCGTGGTAAGGGTCATGCCCATGGTGAGCATAATAAACCCCAGAATGCATGTCTGCACATCCCCATGCCCCCAATCAAAAACTCCGGGCTGCACAAAGGTGAACGCCGCTACAGCTATGATGAACGGCGCCGTCCAAGTGGACAACAAAGCTGAGATTTTGAGCAGAAATCGCATAAAAAAAGCGAGTTGCGACAGCATGCTGCAAACTGTCGCAACTCGTGGTAAATTCATCCATCAGAGCTTCTTCCACGGCAGAGCCGCAAGAAGCGAGTCGAAGCCCAGGCCTGTTCCCCTGGGAGCGCGGAACTCGGGGCTTATATCCATGCCGAGCTCCTCGGAGAAAGCATTGGGGCGGTACACATGGTGCGTCACCAAGCCGCAAAGCGGCACCTCTTCCGCCGGCTTGCCGGTGTAGAATACAGCGGCGTTGTAGGCAGCCCAGCACTGGCCGAGGGGGTGGTCCAGGTAGGTGGTGAACACGGGCAGGCCACTGGTGCTGTAGTGGCGAGCCGGCTTCACCAGGCGCATCATGGGCTTGCTCGTGCGGGCGGGTATGGAGCTTTCCTGCATGGGCGTATCGTAACCCAGCGGCATGCCGGCATCCTGCAGAGCCTGCCAGCTTTCCACGGAATAGTAGCATGGGTCCTCCACAAAGTCAATGCGTGCCTTCATGGCATCCGAGAGCATATCCCAGAACTTCAGCGCCTCCTCCGGTGTGAGTGTGCAGTTGAAATCCACGCGCCACTTCCAGTCCGGCACCATAGATGCCAGGTTGGTGAGACGCTCCACAGTAGTGGCCAGCTTGGGCACCACCTTAATCTTGCCCACGCGGAACCCGCGCTGGTGCAGGTTATACACCTGGGCGGGAGTGGCACTTACGGTAAGGGTGGCATGGCTACGGGGTATGGTAAGCCCTTCGAACAGGCTCACCCCCTTTGCTCGAGCCTCACCATCCAGCTCGATACACTTGAGCGCGCGCTCACCCAGGCGCAACGGCATGCCGTCCCGCAAAGCATCCAGCTCATACTCGAGCGGCGAGTCGCCCAGCTCCGGCCAGGATTGCAGGCAAGCGTAGCCGCCGTTATCTCCGCGCAGAAGCACGCCCTCTCGCGGCTGGGCGGCAGCACGGGCACTCAAAGCGCCCACAGGATACAGAGTGTAAGGAGTGTAATGCATGGCGTCAGTTTACCCCTTTTGAGGCTCATTGTCACGCTCATTCTGTGTATGCTGAGCCATTTTCAGCATGGCGTGTCATAATCCCCCGGGCATAAGAAGCTATTTTCATTGACAGAATCGCCGCAATGGAGTACAAGAGTGGCATGTTCAACGGGATGGAAGAGCCATTACTTATCGGCGGAGCACTGTCGCTGCTGGCAGGCCTGTGCACGGGCATAGGAGCAGCGGTGGCGCTGTTTCTCAAGCGCACGAATGCAAAAATGCTCACTTTCTCGCTGGGTGCCAGTGCAGGCGTGATGGTCTACATTTCCTTCATGGAGCTTATGCCGCTTGCCATGGAGAAGCTGGGAGAGGGCCTAGCCAACAAGTGGATTGTGCTGGGCTCATTCTTCGGTGGTATGGGACTGGCAGCCCTCATCGACAAACTGGTGCCGGAGGACGAAAACCCGCACGAATTCCGCAGCGAGGATGAGGTGCATGCAGCCCAGAATGCCACCGGCCTTTCTGGGCGTGATAAGGTTAAGCGCTCAGCCTTCCTTTTTGCTATCGCCATAGGCGTACATAACTTCCCGGAGGGCATGGCAACCGTGGCAGCAGCCTTCGATGACATGAGCATTGCGCTCTCTGTGGCTCTGGCAGTGGCCATTCACAACATTCCGGAAGGACTCACCGTGGCAGTGCCCCTGCTCTATGGCACCGGCAGCCGCCGCAAAGCCTTCTGGATGGGAACCCTCACAGGGCTGGCCGAACCCCTGGGGGCCCTGGTATGCATGCTGGTTCTGCTTCCCTTCCTCAGCGCCACCCTCCTGGGCGTTCTTTTTGCCGTAGTGGCAGGCATTATGGTGTTCATCTCCTTCGATGAACTGCTGCCCATGGCAGAACGCTGGGGGCACCACCACCTGAGCATCGGGGGGGTAATGGTTGGCATGTTTGTAATGGCGGCAGTGCTCTGACGCCTGTCACCCCTCCGGCATTTAGCAGAAATCCCCCGGCTGCGTATCCGGCAACCGGGGGAATTATATTGCGTGTTATACAGCTATCTTCTTTCTGTCAGGATTATTCCTCATCCTCTTCCTCAGAATCGGCCTCTTCATCCTCCTCTTCTTCTTCGGTATCTTCATCCTCCTCATCGTCGCTCTCATCGGCATCGGGAGCCGGCATCGGAGGAGTCATCCCACCCGGCATGGGGCGGGCAACAGGGGCAAGCCCCGGGCTACCGGCAGCAGCTTTCACCATGATATGAATATCGCGCACGCCATTGGTGATGGTGTCCACAGCATGTATATCGCCTACAGCCCCCAGAACAGCACCTGCCATACCGGCCATCATTCCCACCCCCGGGTCAACAGCTGCAGCCGTCTGAGCCAAAGCCCCCACAGCTCTGGGGCGCAGGGTATACACCGAACCGGTAAATGGCACCTTACCTGTAGAGTTTTTCAGGATAAGAGTGTTGAGCGCATTGGAGGTACCGAACGCAAGTTTCTTTGCCGTATTGATGCTTCCCCCCTTCATGCCACCAAACTCTGCCGGCAGAGTTAAAGACACGGTCGTTGCGGCCTTGCCTTTCTGAACTTTGTAGTACTTGCGCAGCATGTTGCGGTCGCCGCTTATCAGAGAGCCTACGGACGAGGCCAGCATACCGGCAGCGCTTGCCAGAGCTTTTTCATTCTTCACCTCGTTGTAATATGCCAGATTGGGGCTACCCTTCACATCAAAGACCACGTATGCGGCCGTGTTTCCAAGAGCCTTCCCCAGAGATTTGAGAGCTGTGCTGAAGCTATTGATACGGGATGCAACTTGCGCCCCTGTCCCCTCGCTTTCTGCCAGGGTCGTTTCGTACCCGTTGTACACGTTTACGGCAGGCGTAATTACATCTGCCAGCGTTGCACCGGGCGCGGGAGTATAGGGAGTTGTCTCGGTGTAGAACAGAGTCTTGTCACTCGAGGCAACTTTTGCGAGTTTGAGCGTACCGGGAGCATAGGAAGCCCCACAGGCATCCATCTTCAGGCGGGCACGATAAGCACCACTGCGCAGCTGCCAGATGCCCAGGGTGAGCGGCTTAGCATTATTGTCCGGGCAAAAGCTCTTAACATATTCGGCAACAGTATGAACACCTCGGGCAGCCGTACCGAAAACAAGTTTATTTTCTGCATCCTCCCGGGCAAGTGACTTGAAAACATTAACAGCCATCTCCGACATCATACTGATACTACCGTTGGAGGCCTTCACAAACGTGTTCAGAATCTCCGGGGTCACATAGGCAGCACATACCAGCTTGTGGCTTATCTGTGGGTCATAGAAGGCCATCTTGTCTGTACCCAACACAGATTTCTCCACCGAAGCAGCCATCTCACAATCCGCCGGAGACTCACAAATGCAGACAATCAGCGCGTTACCGTCAATTTTGCAAATATGATAGACGGAGCGGTCCTTGAGAGCGGCCTGAAGTTCCTTACCGACAGCATCGGAAGCATCTGCTCCCAGCATATCAACCATATTGTACTTCCAGCCCTGCCAGCCGCCCTCATTGACAGCCGTTGCCCCCTCTCCCTCAGACTGCCGGAGCACTTCCTTGAGCACTTCGGGTAACAGGGCAGAGCCACCATCATGGCTCATCGTTACCACGCCGTAAATGGGTTTAAACTTAGTGCCACCCAGCTTCTTAGCGGCTTCCAAAGCAGCCTTACGGGAGAAGGTAAGCTTCTCTGCGCGTATGATGTCAGCGTAGTCCTCAGAGGCTTCCGAAGCCCAATTCTCTATCAATTCTTCGCTTTCATCCTTGCCGGAAATGTAGTTCATAATGGGCAGCATCAGCCCCATCGTCTCAGCACTGCCCTTGCTCAGAGCCATAGCATAAGAGGTCACAAGTTCTGCAAAAGAGGGGTCATCGAAAGGACTGGGCTCACGCGTGGGCATCATCGGCATATCGGGCATTCCTCCCTCCATTTGCATGGGGGCCTCCACATTTGTTGCAGCAGCAGCTTTCTTTGGAACAAGAGGCTGCACAAAAAGGCTCCCCATCTGAATTTCACGAGTCACAACACAGCACTCCACATCAGCAGGCATGAGCGCAAGCCCGGGCAGCACGCTGGCTCTCAGGACAGCGCCGACTTTCGCCCCCTTATCCGCTTTTGCAAGAGAAGCGTACGTCAGGGATACATCTGCGGGAGCCGCAGACACCATCGGAGCCGTAGCCAGCGCAGTTATCATCAGAGTAGTATTAAGTCTCATAACACGCCTATTCTATCAATTATCATCTACAAGTAAAGCGGAAAATGGCATTCTGACGCGGTTATTCCAAATCCAGCTCTATACCAAAGGCCTTTCCGAGAGCCGCGGCATCGTAATCAGTCACGACCCCGGGAGCCGGCTTCTCCAAGAACAGCTCCGGCGGGACGCAGCGCAGTGTAAACAACAGCATGGGGTCTGCATCGATAAGGCACCCGGCAGCATAAATGGCGGCGGCAGCATGGGTGCAGGGTTCTCCCCACTCCGGGCAGCTGCAACTCATGTGCCAATCTGCCGGTTCAGGTAATAAGCCCCCCTCCTCTGCGCAGAGGTGTTCCAGAACAGCAGCATCCACCTTCCCCTCCATCAGTGCTACCAGCGAATCGATGCGGCCGCAGCAAGCTTTTCGCAGATTCTCCAGCAGTTCTTCATCCGGGGGGGAAATGCGCAGGCTCACCTCAAATACTTCTTCGGCGCTCACTTTTGCGGTGATAAGCCCCGGTGCGATGCGCAAATCCAGCACGCAGCCATGCCGCAACAACGCGCGCCCCGGAGCCAGGCAAAGCCCTCCCGCCTCACAACGTGCCAGATGACGCATCCACGCACTTCCCCAGAAGTTGGCGGCAAGTCTACGGGTTGTGTTAACAACAGGATGCAACTCCTCTCCCTCGGCCCGGAGGGACACCAGGCGTTCTGCAGCAAGTTTTTCCAGGTCCTTTACCCTCAGTCGAGGGGTAAAATCATCGCACATACAACGCTTAAAAAAGCGCCGCAAAGTTGCCGGAGCAGACTTTGCGGCGTGATAAATCCGTGAGATAGTGTTTTACTTCGTCACGCTCTTGAAGTACTCAAGAGTCGTCTTGAGGCCTTCTTCCAGTGTGAACTTGGGCTCCCAACCGGCGCTGCGCAGCTTGTCGGCACAAGCGCGGCTGTGCTTCACATCACCGGGGCGCTCCGGCAGGTGCACCACCTTGGAGGTGGAATCGGCAGCCTTGATAATAATCTCAGCCAGGTCGTTAATGGTAATCTGACCACCGTAACCCACGTTGTTCACGCCGGTCACTTCGGGATGCTCTGCCACATAGGCAAGAGCGCCCACAATGTCCTTCACATAGATGAAATCACGGGTCTGCTCGCCATCGCCGTATACGGTGATATCCTCGCCCTTGATGGCCTTCTCCATGAAAATCGGCACAGCAGCTGCATAGGCACCCTTGGGGTCCTGGCGGGGGCCGAACACATTGAAGAAACGGCAGCAGCCGGTGTTAATCTGGCCGGTCGTGCGGAACATATCCATGTAGTACTCGCCATCCAGCTTGGTGATACCATAGGGGCTCTTGGGCTCCGGGTACATCGTCTCCACCTTGGGAACGATGGGGTTATCGCCATAGATGGCGGCAGAGGATGCCAGCACCACCTTCTTGCAACCGGCCTTGCTGGCCTCTTCCAGCACAACAAGCAGACCATTCACATTCAGATCCAGGCACTCACGAATCTTGCTCATGGATTCCGGAACAGACACCAGAGCAGCCATGTGGAAAATGTAGTCCACACCTTCCACTGCCTTGGCTACGAGTTCGCGGTCGGTAATGGAGCCCTCCATAAAGGTCACATTGAGACCATCCAGATTCTTCTTGTAGCCGGTGCGGAGGTTATCCAGCACACGAATTTCTTCTGCCACACCCTGATAGTGCTCAGCAATGTGGGAACCGATGAAGCCGGCACCGCCGGTAATGAGGATTTTCATATTTGAACGAAAATAGTTTGTTAACACGACCATTCTAAGCTATTCTATCCGGGATTGCAAGCAAAGAATAAAAAAATCTCCAAATTGCGGTAACAATACCATTCCGGTATAACATGTCGTGCACTTATCCACCGCCGCCGACTACACTGCCCGCAGCCCAAGCGGCTGAAGCTTCTCCTGCGCTGCACCAGCCCCCCCTCGGTGTTACCCGCGAAACGCATCATGTCAAACGCGTATAGATGCTTCCGTAAACCAAATCGTGAGGCTCACGATTTGGGGCTCAATCTGAATTTGTCGGGCAGATTGCGGGCTTGCAGTCAGCCTGTCACGGCAAGCTCATCATGATTCACGATTCGTAGTTCCTTTCCCCAAATATTATGCCGGTGTGCCCGATTTCTCAGACACACCGGCTGTTCTCTCTAATTTACACTACCTATCAGTGTAAAACTTGTCTTACCCGGCCTTACTTACGGCGGCGGCGGGCTGCAAGGGCAGCCAGAGCCAGCAAGCTCAGCGTAGCTGTGGTAGGCTCGGGGATGGTCAGGCTGCCGCTGACGGTTACGGTGTTACCCGTCTGAACCGTCATGTTGTTCAGTCTGTAGTCCACAGAATTACCGGAGGCGTCCACAAGGCTGATACGCACATTATCACCGGTAAGGGCGCTCTGCCACAAGGATTCCCCTTCAGACGCTACTGCCAGGGAATAATCTGACGCCAGCACGAACAGATCCAGGTTGAAGTCGTAGGTACCATTCGTCAGCCCATCCAGCGTCACCACGAAGGTCACGAGGGAGATGGAGTTCAGCGTTACGCTATCCAGGCTGTTCAGCACAATCGCGGACGAGTTACCGGAAATCCTGCCATCGCCCAGGCTGTCGGTCATGTGGAAGGTAAGAGCCGTGTTATCCAGAGTCAGACCTCCGGTCACCGCCATCTGGCCGGCGTTCACCACAGAGGTGTTGCTGAAGTCGGCGGTACCGACCGTCAGCTGGCCTTCGTTCATCAGCTCACCGCTGACAAACAGCTCGTCAATCGTAACCTGAGCAGTTGCGGCAATTTCGCTCATTCCATCCAGCTCGGCAGAATCAGCCATCACCTCAGAGTCCCCCTTGATAGAGAGCCCCGCACCGGCCACGATGTTACCACCGTCCATAGTCGTGTTGCTGCTCAAGAGCACCCGACCGCCCGTAGCCGTGAGGTTGGTGTTCTTGATGCTGGTGACACCCTCGCCGAATTCGATATTTTTACCGGCGGTCACCGTAGCAGTATCCAGCACGTTAAGGCCGCCGCTGAACTTCACGTCATTGCCGGCCTGCAGGCTGGCACCATCCATCACCACGTTGGCAGAGTTGTGCTCATTGAGCTGGGAGAGCAGTTCGGCACCGTTGTTAACGAAGGTGTCGGCAATTTTGCGAATCATATCATGCTGCATAGCCGAGTCGGCAATGCCGTAGAGTTCACCATTGTCAGCCGAGCTGCTCAGCACGATATCGTTGCCGGCCTTCACCACAGCGTCAGCCGACACGATGGCGGCCGTGCCGCTCATCGTCACATTGTTGCCGGCATCCAGCTTGGCGCCGTCACCCATCACCACGTTGGCCATACCATCGATAGCGATATCGTTGCCGGCAGTCACCACGGTCTCAGCACCGGCGCCCGGCCAGGTGGTATCGTCCTTGTCCACCAGGGTCAGCATGTCAGAGAGCGTAGCATCCGCCACCACATTCAGCCCGCCGCTGATCTTCACATCATTTTCGGCCGTCACATCAGCACCTCCCATCACCACGTTGGCAGACCCGAATGCCTCCGTACCCAGGTCCTTTGCCAGCTGGCTGTAGTCGCCGGGGAGCGCATTCACCTGAGCATTCACAGTATCGCTCTGCGCGCCGGTCAGGGTCACGTCACTGGCCTCCACCTGGGCATTACCACCCAGCAGATTACCTGCACCTGTGATAGACACCTCCTCGCCGGCCTTCAGGGTCACCTTGCCGTTCACCGCGTTGGCAACGCCGGTCAGGGTAAGCTTCTTATCAGCCGTCAGCGTGGTGGCATCCTTACCACCGGCTGCGATGGCACCCGTATCGCCCTGGAGCGTGTCGGCAATGTTCTGCAGGGTGGTGTCTACCACCACGTTCGCACCACCGGAGATGATGTCGATGGTCTTGGCCTGAAGGTCAGCACCACCCATAATCACGTTGGCAGAGGCATCCAGCCACAGTCTTTCCGTAGCAGCAAGCTGGGCACCATCGGCAACCACGTTCATGTTCGGGTCCACCCCCTGCACCAAACTGATAAGCCCGGCATACTCTCCGCCCTCCATAGCGCTCCAGTCGATGAAGGATTCACCGCCGCCCAGCAAGGAGATATTTTTGGCATTTACTGCGGCATTAGCAGCAACCATATTGAGCGCACCACTCATGTTCACCTTGTCGCCGGCGTCCACATGGGCATTCTTTGCCACGATATTGGCCAGTGCATCCATGGTCACGTTGCCGGTAGCGGCCACATTGGTGCTGCCTCCGTATACCAGGTTTGCACTGCCCTCCAGGGTGTTGAGCGTGCTAAGCAGACCAGAGGGCAATTCGATATCACCCAGCACACCGCTGTCCAGCATAAGTGAGCCAACTGCGCCCAGGTGCATATTCTTATTCACGCCCTCCATCTTGATGTCGTTGCCGTACACATTGGCGCCACCCAGCACCACGTTGCCCATGCCCTTCATGGTCACGGTCTGCCCCTGTACCACAGCGTTGTCATACAGCACGTTGGCCGTACCATTCATCGTCACCATGCCGTTCAGCGCCTGCACCTTGGCGCCACCCAGCACCAAGTTCACGTTGCTGTACAGAAGGTCTTTGGGAATCTCAACGCCATTGTAGTTGGTGAGAAGTTTGTTCAACACCGCCTTGGCTTCTTCCACCAGAGCCTCGTCGTTAGACACCTGGGCACGCGCCAGCAGCTCGCCCAGAGTCGAGCCGGCGAGCTCCGTCAGCTGCTCCTTATCCAGCCCCATCTGCTCAGCCAGTGCCACGCACTGGTCGATGGTCAGCTTATCAAGGTTCAGAATCGGGTCATTCATGCCTTCCATGGTCACATTGCCATGTGTGGAGCTAATCTCAACACTCCCCTGCACCACATTGGCCGTACCCCACATGACGAGGTTGCCGGCAGCGGTCAGCTTGGTGGGGACAATGGTTCTTTCGGGCAGTTCGCCGCCACCGAGCACACTCGCTACGTCATTGAGATTCAGGTGGCTCACGAAGTTCAGCGTACCTGCCAGACTCATATCGCCGGAAGTAATGGTCGTACCATCGGTCACGATGTTAGCGAAACCGCTGATATCCACCATGTTAGTCGCCTTCACCTGAACGCGGTCGGAGAGCATGTTAACCACGCCGCCCAGGTTCACGCTCTTACCATCCAGCCTGGCATTCGGCCCCATCACCAGGTTCATGTTAAAGGAGCCCGGACCGTAATTCGTGATGAGTTCCGGCAGAGCGTCCTTGAAGGAGCCGAGCTGCGTCCCGAGCGTATCGCCAAACATACCCGTTAACATCTCGTTCGGGATGCTGTCGGCCAGCTCGTCAAGAGACAGAGCACCGCTGTAGGAGTTGTTTTTGTCCATGCCCATGGAGATATCGCCGCCTTTCACTATGCCGTCGTACACCACGTTGAGCATACCGTCCATGGTCACGCTGTTGCTGCCGTGCACCGTAGCGCCACTGCCATTGTTAGCCTTCAGAGCTACCACATTGGCCAGACCGGTCATGGTCACGTCCTGGGCCTGCACATAGGCATTCTGAGCCACAATGTTGCCCAGGGCTTCCATCGTCACCTTCTGGGTGGAGCCGTTACCCACGTTGGAGATACCGCCGTACACCAGGTTCACGCTGAGCTGGTCACTCACCTTGTCCACAGCAGATACCAGGATATCTGTGGTACCTGCGGGCAGCTTATCAAGAGGCAGCTTATCGGCCAGCAGATTGCTCTCCAGCATAGCTCCGGCCAGCGTAGCCAGCGGGCTCGTCGTGGCCGTTGCATCATTGGCTGTCATCTGCAGGGGCTTACCGAGCATCTCGATGTTCGCACCAAACACACCGGAGCCACCCAGCACCATGTTGGCTGTGCCGGTCATGGACACCGTGTTACCCTGTACCTGAGCGCCTGCAATCAACACGTTGGCCGTGCCATCTATGGTCACGGAAGCCGTGTTCCCGCCACCCACGGTGGCATCTTGCCCCATCACCACATTCACGTTGATGGGCGCCATCGTCACGCTATCCGCAAACGTGCCCAGAGCACCGGTGATGCTGCTGATATCATATTCTCCCAGTTTAGCCGGAAGAATGCTGACAAGGTCGGCAGTCGTCAGGCGGTTGGCATACTTGTTGCCATCGCTCATGCCCATCTTGATGGTGCTGCCGCTCACAGTGGCATCGTACACCAAGTTGGCCATGCCGTCCATAGTCACCGTGTTGTGCCCGGTCATCTTGGAGCCCATTGCTACCACGTTGCCCAGGGCGGTCATGGTCATATCCTTACCCTCCACAAAGGAGTTCTGGGCCACCACGTTGCCCAGGGCAGTCATCGTCACCGTCTCGGTGCCGTAGTACCCCAGATGGGTGTTACCACCGTACACCAGGTTTGCGCTGAAGCCGCTCTCCAGTTTCGTCATGGCCGAGGAATTCAGCACAGGAGTCAGGAGGTCCAGACTGATACCGGCGGGCAGCTTGCTCTCAAGCAGGCTCTTCAGATTTGCGTCAGCCAGAGCTGCATTGGCCAGTGTGCTCAGGGGCAGCTTCGTATCCACGCCACTCAGCGTGATGTATTTAGCGTATACGTCAGCACCGCTCATCAATGCATTGCCAGTACCGGTCATGGTCACTGCATTCGTGGCTTCCACCTGGCCTGCAACCAGCACATTCGCACTGGCTGTCACACCTTTCAGCGTGCCGTCGGGAAGACTATTCAGCAGCGTTTCCACGTCAGCTATACTAATGCCTGCATACTCGCTCTCCCCGAGCAGGGAGCCGGCCAACGGAAGCAGCTGGGCAATTTGTTCGAGATTAAGGGTATTAGCTGACGAGGTTTTGAACTCGACATTCTTTCCGCTAATGGTGGCACCCATCATAGCGTTGGCACCGCCGTCAATGATCACATTCTCACCGGCAGTCAGCGTGCTGCTGCGCACCAGGTTGACCTTACCGCTCATGCTTACATCATCGGCAGCCTTCAGCGTGGAACCACTCTGAATGATGTTGCCGGACTGCTGCATCAGAATCTTTACGAGATCGGTTTTAATCGTATCGTCCTCATTAACCAGGCCAAATCCCTTCAGGGTGTCTTTAAAGCCGGCATTACTCCCAATCAAACTCACCGCGGTATCAAAAAGCTCTATCTTACCGAGGAGCCCCAAATCTATAGTCGTCTTATCAAGCAACTCAATCTGCGGGGTACCGGTCACGTAGATGGAGCCCTGCTTGCTTTCCAGAGTTGCGCCGACGTTACCATCGCCCACCATGTTCATCAGGCCCTTCAATGTAATGTCGGCTTCCTGACCAGTGGTAACCAGCTTTCCGCTGCTCACATCGTTGATGAGTGTATGCATGGGGATATAACCAATTATGGGTATATCCCCGAGTAGATTCGTACTCGAGCCTACGGTAATTCCTGTAGAGCTGGTAATATTGGTATTCGTACCGGAAATCGTGTTGCTCAACAATGCATTTAGCTTCACTTCATTTTGAGCAGCCACCTGAGAACCAGAAATCTGATTTGTCATGCCGGTCAGGGTCACACCACCGGTGGTAGCGGTTACCGTGGAATTGGTAATCGTATTTTCACCCGGCATAACACGATTGCTGATGAAATCGAGGCTCTCGACATTACCCAGAGTACTCAGGCTGATATTCCTGCCAGCAGTCACCGTGGAACCGCTAATCTTGTTGTTACCACCGGTAGAGGTGCTCAGAAGTACATCCTGAGCGGCAGAAACCCTGGCCCCCGTCTCAATCGTATTCGCTGCGGAGCCGGTGCCATTCAGTGTCACATTGCCCGTAGTGCTCTCCACCAGAGTGTCAGCACCGGACACATTGACAGTGCTGCCTTTCATCGTTACCGAAGAGCCGGAAACTGACGCTCCCCCGGAAACAGCTACCTGCGCACCGCCATTCAGTGCCACTGCACCATCGGTAGCGGAAACATTAGAATCACCACCAACGGTGATACCATTAGTGGCAGTGAGCGTTACCCCTGTTTTACCCTGAACATCAGAACCACCGGCAACACTAACCTTCGAGCCGCCATTCAGCGTCACTGCACCATCGGTAGCAGTTACAGAAGAGCCCGTTTTCACCGTAATGTCATTCACTACTGCTAAATCCACAGTAGTGGCGGTAAGTGAGGCCTGAGAATTCGCGCCGTCTTTCGTAGCTCCAATCGTGATGGAATTGGGAGCCGAAGATGCTGTTTTTAACCCGCTAGAACCGAGAGTTAAATCACCGCCAAGATAATAATCGATAGTGTCAACGGCAACGGTGGCACTTTCCGCACCTTCGTGAGATATCGCCCATGCGAGGAATTTATGGTCTCCATTCGCACACGTTACTATTTTCTTTCCGGAAGTACTGACACTTAGAGTAGAACCATCAAGTGTGTAAATACCATCGCTTCCCGGGGTGGCATTTTGCAGGAAATCATCCATGTTAACACTTGTTGTTCCTAATGTAAACGATGATATGGTCGTTATATCCGTGCAGGCAAAGTCACCCGACCCATACGTCTTGCTGTAAATCTTAGTTGTGCCACTCGTAGCATTATGCTGACTAACTGCAGCTTTAATCATCTGCACCTCTGCATCAGTGTATGCTGAAGCAGCAGGCACTGCAACTGCAATCGTGACAGGCAGAGCAGCAAACACTGCGACGAGAGCACGTCGCAGGCCTAATGGTAAGTGTAATTTCATGATATCAGAGAAATATAAGTGATGGAGAACGCATTCTACCGGGTAGAACAGCTGGACTGAGTATATCTCATTTGGAATGCGAACATATTGTCCCTTATTGATACTTCGCACATACTGGCTTCTGTTGCTACCGGTAATGGCTTGATTATGAACAAATAGAAAAATTCTTAATCACTCATTATAAAAAAAATCCAAAAAAAAGCCTGTACAAAGCATTCCAAATGAGATAGTCTTCCGAATTTCGAAAACTGTCGGATGGAGGAGCAGCACACAGGACACAAGGGAAGAAAATTGCCCTCCGAGGGAGAAGAGGGAGGGAGCGGCATTCTGATATATCTGCACGCATATGAGTCCAGGATTGGCCCGAAAATGGGAATTCAACCTCGCAGCTATAATTTCCCTTATACGGAGCAGATGAATCTCCGGGGGCTATCTCATACCAACGCGCGAAGCGTAAAAAAAGCGGAAAAGGCCGCACATATTTCAAATTTCTGCCAGATTTACACAATTTCCTGCTTGACGTCATGGGGGCTCAGTGATAGATTAGGAGAAGTGACGATGAAGAACATTGTACAGAAATTGACTGCGTTGACCCTGCTTGCAGGAGGGCCGGTACTGGCGGAGGGACACCACGAGGGCTTATCCACAGATGCCCCCGTGTTGTGGGAAGTTCCCATTCCATTCTGGGAGGGACATGCTATCCCGGTGAATAACTCTCTGATAATGTTCACCCTGGCAGTGATACTGCTTATCGTAGTGCTGCGTCTGGCCACACGCAAGATGGAGCGCATTCCGCATGGCCTGCAGAATTTTGTGGAATGGGTGTTTGAGATGCTGTACAACTTTGTAGAGAACCTGGCCGGCAAGAAACTGACCAAGAAGTATTTCTGGTACTTTGCCACCATCTTCCTGCTCATTCTCACCAGCAACTACATGGGCTTGCTTCCCGGCGTGGGCGAGCTCACCTACGAGGGCAAACCTCTCTTCCGCGGAGCTTTTGCGGACCTGAACTCCACGCTCTTCCTCGGTTTCCTCTACGCCATACTCTGGTTCATCTGGTGCATCCGCGAGCAAGGCCTCAAACACTTCCTGGGCCATATCTTCGGAGTGAAAGGCGGCCTGACCGGATTCCTGAAATACGCGCTCATGCCCATCTTCTTCTTCGTGGGGCTCATCGAACTGCTCTCCATCTGTGTGCGCCCTGTGGCACTGGCCGCGCGACTTTTCGGCAACATCTACGCCGGTGAAGCCATTCTGGAAAAAATGGGAGCTATCAGTTGGGCAGCCATGCTGCCGTTTATGTGCATGGAGCTCCTTGTCGGCTTTGTGCAGGCCATGGTGTTCCTGATGCTCACGGCACTTTTCCTTAAAACCCAAGTTGGCGGAGACGAAGAAGAAGCCGCACACTAACCCCCTTCCCGCCGCGCCGGATCATGCAGCAAAGACGTGACGGCAGGCAGAAGAAAATAATACAACAACAAACATAACACAACATACTATGCTCCAGACAATCGCTGACGCAGTTGCAGGTACCGACCTGACCCCGCTTAAGTCCGCTCTCGCCGTACTCGGTGCCGGTCTCGGTATTGGTCTTATCGGTATGAAGGCCGCCGAGTCCGCCGGTCGCAACCCGGGTGCTTTCTCCCAGGTGCTCATCATCTCCATTATTCTTGCCGCTCTTGTGGAAGGTGTGGCATTCGTAGCCATCTTCATGGGCTAAGGCCCGGCAAACCGGCGGTGCCGAGGAGAACGGCACCGCCGCTTCCATCACTTCTCCATCTCACCTTACACACTAACACTTATTCACCATGTTCACTCCGGTAGTCGCCGCCAACATACAGGAAATGGCCGGTAAGTTCGGCCTGCACACAGATATTTTCATTGCACACTTCATCGCTTTTGCGATTCTGGTGGCTGTGGTCGTCATCTTCGGGGTCAAGCCCATCACCAAACAGCTCGAAGAACGCCGTGCCCGCATCGAGGAGGGTGAAGCCATGCACGCCCGGAGCCAGAAGGAACTGGCAGAAGTGAAAGCAACCGGCGAGCAGATTCTGGCCGATGCCCATGCCGAGGGCAAGAAGGAGATTGAACATGCTCGCCAGACTGCTGCCAAAGTACAGGCTGACCTGAGTGAAAAAGCGTCTGCCGAGGCTCGTTCCATCATCGAAAACGCACGCACCCAGGCCGCACTGGACACCCAGCGCGAGAAGGAAGCCCTCAAAGGCGAGTTTGCCCGCCTGGTCGCCGCTGCCACAGCCCAGGTAACAGGTAAAGTTCTGACCGAAGCAGACCACCGCGCCATCAACGAGGAAGCCATCAAGCAGCTCTAAGCCCCTCCCCCCCCCCGGATTATCATGAAGATTACGAAAGAAGCACAGGCTCAGGCACGCCGCCTTATGCGCCTCTGCATCGGCCCGGATGGCCGACTGCAGGAGGACGTGGTACGCCGTGTAGCTGACACGCTGTGCACGGAAAAACCCCGTAACTATCTTTCCATCCTCTGTGCTCTTACGGAACTGGTACGCCTGGAAGTAGCCCGCCACACCTGCACCGTTACCACCGCACGCCCCGTAGCCAAGACAGAGAAAGCCGCCATCCGCGCCAAGCTCGACCCACGCCACCCCGGTCTGAACTATGTGTGGCAGACAGACCCGGCACTCATAGCCGGCATGACCGTGCGAGTGGGCGACAACGTGACAGATGCCTCCGTTCGCTCACGCATTGAGCGCCTTGCCAAACTTATCTCCTGATAATTCACCTCTCTCAAACTGCAATTTTCATAAAAAATCACCCCAAAGCGTATGAGCAACATCGTACAAGAACTCGAAGCACAGATTCGCAACGCCACAACGGCCACCATCAGTGAAAACATAGGCACCATCAAAGCCATTGGTGACGGAGTGGCTCGTATTGAAGGCCTGAGCAACGCCATGCTCAATGAAATGATTGAGTTCCCCGGCGGCATCATGGGTCTGGCCATGAACCTCGAGGAAAACGAAGTAGGTGCCGTGCTTATCGGCAATGGCAACGCGCTGAAAGAAGGCGACACCTGCAAGACCACCGGCCGCCTGCTGCAGGTACCTGTAGGCCCCGGCCTGCTTGGTCGTGTTGTAGACACGCTGGGTAACCCACTGGATGGCAAAGGCCCCATCACCGCGGCTGATTACTATCCCGTGGAGAAGATTGCATCCGGCATCATTTCCCGCCAGGGCGTGAGCCAGCCGGTGCAGACCGGTATTCTGCCCATCGATGCCATGATTCCCATCGGCCGTGGCCAGCGCGAGCTCATCATCGGAGACCGCTCTACCGGTAAGACCGCCATCGCAACAGATACCATCATCTCCCAGGCACGCCAGAACAAGCTGGCAGAGGAAGGCAAGCTGCCCGGCCACCGCCCCCTCTACAGCATCTATGTGGCCGTGGGTCAGAAGCGCGCCACCATCTCCCGCCTCGTAGCCAAGCTGGAGGAAAGCGGTGCCATGCCCTACACCATCGTTGTGGTCGCCTCTGCCTCCGACAGTGCCGCCATGCAGTATCTGGCTCCCTACTCCGGTTGCGCCATGGGTGAGTACTTCATGGATCAGGGGCAGGATGCACTCATCGTGTACGATGACCTCTCTAAGCACGCAGTCGCCTATCGCCAGGTATCTCTCATTCTGCGCCGCCCTTCCGGCCGCGAAGCCTACCCGGGCGATGTGTTCTACCTGCACAGCCGCCTTCTGGAGCGTGCCGCCCGCATCAACAGCGAGGGTGGCCGCAAGGGTGGGTCCCTCACCGCTCTGCCCATCATCGAGACGCAGGCCGGCGACGTGTCCGCCTACATTCCCACCAACGTGATTTCCATTACAGATGGACAGATTTTCCTGGATACAGACCTCTTCTACCAGGGTGTTCGCCCCGCCATCAACGTGGGTATCTCTGTGAGCCGCGTGGGCTCCTCCGCCCAGACCAAGATTGTGAAGAAGCTGGCAGGTTCCGTGAAGCTGGACCTTGCGCAGTTCGAAGAATTGCAGGCATTCGCTCAGTTCGGTTCCGACCTGGACGCCAACACCAAGGCCAAGCTGGAGCGAGGTCGCCGCATCGTGGAGCTCTTCAAACAGGGTCAGTACGACCCCAAGAGCCTCGGCATCGAGGTAATCGACCTCTACGCCATTCAGAAGGGCTATCTGGATGATGTGGCCGTAGACCAGGTGCAGAAGGTATGCCGCGACATGGAGGAGGAAGCCACCACCAACAATCCCGAACTGCTGGCAGCCATCGAGAGCAAAAAGGAGCTTACGCCCGAAATTGATGAGCAGCTCAAGCAGTTTATGACTTCCTTCAAATCCCGCATGACGAAGTAAGACCCCCATGGCTAACCTCAGAGACATTAAGCGCCGCATCAAGTCGGTACGCAACACATCGCAGATAACAAAAGCGATGCAGATGGTTGCGTCCGCCAAGATGCGCCGTGCCCAGGAGATGGCTCTCAAAGGGCGCTCCTACATCAGCGCGCTGGCCAACGTGCTCAAACACCTGCAGGACAGCATCACCAGCGGCACCTCCCCGCTCATGCAGAAGCGTGAGACGGGAAAGGAACTCGTCATTGTAGTGAACACAGATCGCGGCCTGTGCGGTGGTCTGAACTCCAACCTGCTCAAGGAAGTGCTGACCAGCTGCCCGGCAGAGGCAGATTACATGACTATCGGCAGCAAGCTCAACCCGCAGCTGGTGCGCTGCGGCCGAAATCTGGCCGCCACGTTCTCCCTGGGAGACACCTTCGATGAGGCCGACCTGAAGCCCATCTTCGACTTCATCCGCGCGGGCTTTACCGATGGTACCTACAAAAGCGTCAGAGTCATCTACCAGAAGTTCATCAACATCATGGTGCAGCGCCCGCACATGACGGAGCTGCTGCCCATCACCCCGGAAGAACTGCTGGCTGTGGCCGCCCAGGACAAGATTGAGGACGAGGATAACGCCAACTTCCTGCTCGAGCCCGGTCCGCAAGCCCTGCTCAATGCCATACTCCCGCTCTATTTCAGCAACTTGCTGGTGCAGATGGTGCTGGAGGGCAAGGCCAGCGAGCAGTCCGCCCGAATGGTAGCCATGAAGGCCGCCACTGAGAACGCCAAGACGCTCATCGGTGAGCTCACACTGGAGTACAACAAGGCTCGCCAGACCCAGATTACAAACGAGCTCCTCGAAATCACCACTGCCATGAAGGCCATGGAGTAACACCACCCCCATCACTATCAATTTTCAAATATAAACTCTCACTTTCAATCATGAACACAGGTAAAATCGTGCAGATCATCGGCGCCGTGGTAGACGTCGATTTCTCCCAGTCCGAAATGCCCGCCATTTACAACGCTCTGACCGTTGACTACGAGGTGGAGGGCGAATCCAAGCAGCTGGTGCTCGAGGTAGAGCAGCACCTCACCGATGGCTGGGCCCGCACCGTTGCCATGAGTGCTACGGACGGCCTTAAACGCGGCATGGAGGTTATCGACACCGGTGCCCCCATCTCTGTTCCCGTCGGCCCCAAGGTACTTGGCCGTATTTTCAACGTACTCGGCGAAACCGTGGACGAAAAGGGCCAGCTGGATGGCGTGAAGCGCTACCCGATTCACCGCGAGGCGCCCTCCCTGGAAGAGCAGGCCACCTCCTCCGAGGTGCTGGAGTCCGGCATTAAGGTGATTGACCTTATCTGCCCCTTCCTGAAGGGTGGTAAGGCGGGTTCCTTCGGTGGTGCCGGTGTGGGCAAGACTGTGCTCATCATGGAGCTCATCAACAACATCGCCAAGGCTCACTCCGGTCTCTCTGTATTCGCCGGCGTGGGTGAGCGTACCCGCGAAGGTAACGACTTCTATATGGAAATGAGCGAATCCGGCGTTATCGACCAGGCCAACCCGGAGAACTCCAAAGTAGCCCTCGTATACGGTCAGATGAATGAGCCGCCGGGTGCCCGTCTGCGAGTGGCACTCTCCGCCCTCTCTATGTCCGAATACTTCCGCGACGAAGAAAACCGCGACGTTCTCCTCTTCGTGGACAACATCTTCCGATTCTCCCAGGCCGGTTCCGAGGTATCCGCCCTTCTGGGACGCACCCCCTCCGCCGTGGGTTACCAGCCCAACCTCGCCGAGGAAATGGCCGGACTGCAGGAGCGAATCACCTCCACAAAGAAAGGCTCCATCACCTCCATGCAGGCCGTGTATGTGCCCGCAGACGACCTGACGGACCCTGCGCCCGCCACCACATTCTCGCACCTGGACTCCACCGTGGTGCTGGAGCGAGCCCTGGCCGCACAGGGTATCTACCCGGCTGTGGACCCCCTGGCCTCCACCTCCAAGGCCTTGGCCCCCGAGCTGGTGGGCGAGGAGCACTACCGCGTGGCTCGCGGCGTGCAGCAAACCCTCCAGCGCTACAAGGATTTGCAGGATATGATTGCCATTCTGGGTATGGACGAGCTCTCCGAGGCCGACAAACTCACGGTGAGCCGTGCCCGTAAGATTCAGCGTTTCCTCTCCCAGCCCTTCAGCGTGGCCGAGGTATTCACCGGCATTAAGGGGCAGTATGTGCCCGTGGCCGAGACTGTGCGCGGCTTCGGCGAGATTCTGGACGGCAAGTGGGACAACGTGCCGGAAGGCAACTTCTACATGAAGGGTGGCATTGACACCGTAGAGAAAGCATAAGCACCATGCCCTTGCAATTCCAGATAATCACCCCCATGCGCACCGCTCTGCAGGCGGCAGTAACATCCATACAGCTGCCGGCCGTGGAGGGTGAGATGGAGATTCTGCCCGGCCACGCCGACCTCATTGCGGCTGTGGCCAACGGCGAGCTCACCTACCGCCCGGAGGGCGGCACCCCGGAGAGTCTCTTCGTGGGTGGCGGCTTCCTGCAGGTAGACAAAGAGAATGTGCTGTTGGTAACGGACACGGCCCTCAAGGCGGGCGAAATTGAGCCCAGCGCCGTACAGGAGGCCATCGAGCGTGCCCAGGCAGCCCTGCGTAACAGTGGCTCCGTCCTCTCCCGCGAGGAGCAGACCTACCTGGCCGCCCAGCTTGCAAAGCAGATGGCTCTGCTCGACTACTCGCGTAAAAAGAAGCCCCGCATCTGACGCAAGCGGCCTTCCCTCCGTATCATTTTCAGCAGCGAACCTTTCCGGTTCGCTGCTTTTTACTTGTATCAGATGAAGGAAACACGCGTTGGAGGTATCAGATGTAAAAACCGCTCGAAAGAAGTCTTTACAAGCGCTGTTGCTCTGCTAAAATAGCCGCATGCGATTTGGAAGGCTCGCAGTTCTGCTGCTATGTGCTCCCCTGCTTACGGGTGCAGCGGAACTAAAGCAACGCAACATCACCACCCAGGCTCAGACCGCAGAGTCCCACAGCAGCTTCAACATGATGGTGCTGCAAAGCATACGGGAATTTCCCGGCGGGGGCGGATATGCCGCAGCACCCGAGGACGTGCGACGGGTAGCACAACAGGCAGTAGTGTGGGACGAGAAACGAGGGGGACTGGTACTCTCCCCACACAAGGCAGCCCCCACCTTCTGCTCCGCGGCTGTCTATATGGTACTACTACGCAGCCTGCAACGCTGGGAGAAGCAAACGAAACTCCGCCTACCGGCAAAAGCCTGGCAGGCATTGGATGTGCGCCCGGACCAACCGGATGGCACCGGCACATGGGGCCGCGCAAATGCCAATGGCCCCGGCTTTGCCAGGTTAGCCATGCAACTGGGAGCCGGCATGAATTTCCATGACATAAAGCAGGCACGGCCGGGCGACTTCCTCAAGATTTTCTGGACAGAAGATATCGGGGCAAAAGAAAGGGGACATCTTGTGGTGTATCTGGGGATAGAGAATAAGAACGGCACCCTGCATCTGCGCTACTGGTCAGCCAACAAACCCGGAGGCTATGGGGTAAAATCTGCCCCGCTCTCGCGCATGCACAACCTGATATTCACCCGCATCACACACCCGCAGAATTTTGCGCGCGCAGCATCCCTTCCTGCACACGATAAATGGTTGGAATCCATGCAGACGCACAGCTACAGCTTTGATGCTGTGAAAAAAGCCTGCCGGATTCGGTGATTTTCTCCCTTTTTCCCGGGGCTTGTATCAGCTGCCGACAATTGGAGCAACGCCGGCAAGGAGCGCAGCCATTTCCGCCGGAAGGGGGGAAGCGACTTCTACCAGACGCTCGCCAAGGGGGAAGCGGAGGGCACAGGCATGCAGAGCATGGCGCTCCAGATGCAGTCGGGAGGCAAGCTGCGGGGTCCAGCCATGAGCAATAAAATCGAGGTAATTCTGCTCATCTCCACCATAAATCTTATCACCCAACAGGGGGAAGCCTAGGTAAGCGGCATGAACACGAATCTGATGCAGGCGGCCGGTATGCGGCACGCAGCGCAGGAGCGCAAGCGGAGGTAGCCCCTTGCGAGCCGGCACGCGCTGCAGTACCTCAAACTCTGTATGGCAGGGCTTGCCAAGCGGGTGGCAACACTGGCGCACATGAATACGGGTGGGTGCCACCGTTTCCATGCGACAAATCGGCTCGGCGCAGCAGGCAGTCTGCCAGAGGGGATGCCCCTGCACCACGGCAAAATATTCCTTCTGCAGGAGGCGCTGCTGCATGGCCTTGCCAAGCTCCCGGGCTGCTGCGGCTGTTTTGGCTATGAGGGTGATGCCGCTCGTCTCGCGATCCAGGCGGTTAATGAAAGACACCTGCCCGCCGCACGCCAGCTCGTACACCAACAACTCCCGCACGCCGTGCCAGAGCGTGGGCTCATTCTTCTCGCCTGTAGGATGCGTCAGCAGCGGCGCCGCCTTGTCCACAACCAGCACCTCTGCATCCTCATACAGTACAGAAAAATCTGCCCGAACAGCTATGGGCATATCATAACTCATGCAAAGATGGCAGGGTCAATAGCTACCCACTCCCCCGGAGCCAGGTTGAGCGACTCTAACTTGAGCGGCCCGATGGCCGTACGCTCCAGCCGCAGCACCGGGGCACCCACGGCAGCCAGCATGCGGCGCACCTGGTGGTAACGCCCCTCGTGCAGGGTAAGGCGCCCGCTGCGTTCGCCCAGGATTTCCAGCTCGGCAGGGAGACAGGGTGTTGTTTCGCCATGCAGCATCAACTCACCGGAGGCAAACAACTCCACAGCTTCCGGCGGAATTGTGGCAGCGCAGTCAAACTCATACACCTTAGGCACATGGCGTTTCGGGCTGGTGAGAGCATGCACAAACGAGCCATCATCCGTCAGAAGCAAAAGCCCGGAAGTCTCCTTATCCAGACGCCCCACCGTACTCACACCGTCAGCACGCTCCATCCACCGCTGCGGCAGCAAATCATACACCAGTTCCCCCTCCTCTCTGTGGCTGCAGGTACATCCAAGCGGCTTGTGCAGAGCTACATACAAGCCACCGGGGAACTCTACAGGTGCGCCATCCACCAGCACATCCTCCGGCGCTGCCTTTGCGGAGGGTGATTTGGCCGGCACCCCACCTACAGACACACGCCCGCGCTTAATCCACTGCGCAGCTTCGCGGCGCGAACAATACCCAAAACGGCTCAATATGGCATCTAATCTCATCTCTGCGTCATTTTGCCATAAAATTTTCAAAAAACAAGGTTGAATTCGCGTGTGTTTTGTGCTAAATATAGAACAGACATCGTGACCACAGCCTTTTATAAGCCTGTGGCAGGTAAATATCTCTCACACTCACACACTTATGATTACCATCATCAACGAACGCCAGTTGCCGTCCGCAGAGGGCTCCCTGTGGATTAAAGCTCAGCAAGCTGTGGCAGCTAAAAACTATAAGTACGCTGTCAGCATTCTGAAGACACTCGTAAAGCGAGCTCCGGGTTTCCTGGAGGGGCGCAAGGTTCTGCGCGCCTGTGAGGTAAAAACAACTCCGGATGCCGGTCGCCGCTCCTCCCTCTTTGGCGGCATGCGCATGACCACAACCCGCAAAGACCCGGAGACTACCATTGTGACTATCGAGGATGAGCTGGAAAAGGATCCCTACTCCGTAACTGCTAACGAAACCCTTTTCCAGGCAGCTACAGACCTGAACCTGCCGGAACTGGCGGCCTTCGCACTCGAAACCATTTGCCAGGGGCAGCCCAATGCCAAGAAGCACATGCACCAGCTGGCCAACCACTACATCAAAAACGAGCAGTACGCGGAGGCAGCTGAGACTTACCGCCGCATCCTGAACATTGACCGCACGGATGCCATAGCCCAGCGCGGCGAAAAGGATTGCGCTGCCCGTGCCACCATGAAACAGGGCAACTGGGAAGGCAAGGGCGACTTCCGCACCAAGCTGAAGAACAAGACGGCCACCACCGACCTGGAGAACGCCGATAAGATGGGTCTTACCCGCGCCGAGATGGAGGAGCGCCTGGCTCAGCTTTCCGAGCAATATGCTGTCGACAACACCAACCTGCAGGTGGTGAAGGATATTGCCTCCATCTACGAGCAGATGGAAGACTACGGCAACTCCTACTCCTTCTACGCCTATGCCTACCAGCTCAGCGGCGGAGCCGACCTCTCCATCAACGACAAGGCCATGGAGATGCACGAGAAGGCCATGCAGGCAGAGATTACCTACTACGAGCAGATTCTGGCGGCCGACCCCAGCAACGAGGAAGCACGCGCCACCCTGGCTGCCCGCAAGAAGGAAATTGCCGAGTCCGTGGTGGCAGACGCCAAGGCTCGCGTGGACGCCAACCCCACCGATGCCCAGCTGCAGTTCAAATACGGCCAGGCTCTCTTCGATGCCGAGCAGTACACCGAGGCTATTGCCCCGCTGCAGCGCGCCCGCACCAACCCGAACCTGCGCATCAAGTCCATGCTCATGCTCGGCAAGTGCTACGCCGCCAAGAATATGACCGACATGGCCATTCGCCAGCTGGAAGACGCCGACAAGGAGCTGGTTGCCATGGACGACACCAAGAAGGAGATTCTCTACATGATTGGCTGCCTCTACGAGTCCGCCGGCAACAAGGAGAAATCCATCGAGAGCTTCAAGGTCATTTACGAGGTCGACTACGGCTATCGCGATGTGGCCCACAAGGTGGAATCCGCCTACTCGTAAAGAATCCACACATATTTCGCATGAAACGCGCGGCTTGTACAAGCCGCGCGTTTTTTCTGCATGCGACACAACATACAGAAAACGTATTTGAAGAATCGGCACAATAAATTGAAATTGGGCGGGCGAGCGAAGCGAGCGGAATTTGCGAGCCTCGCCGTATGGCGAGGCGGCATATGGTAGCCCAGGGCTTCAGCCCTGGGGTAGAGACGTATAAATATGGGAACCCCGACGCAAGGAGGGGTGGCATAATGCCCATGCTTCAATGTTTAGCATCGCTTTATGCCACC